>CAZVIG010000196.1:1761-4812 GCA_964627395.1 uncultured Sedimenticola sp. | reverse complement strand
AGTCTTCCTCGGTTTCCAGCTTCTTGAACGGCACCACCACGGTACCCATCAGGTCGCCGATCTTGAGGGTGCGCTTACCGCCGATCAGGATGGTCACGCCCTTGTCGTCACCCACGCCCAGCGCCTTGGGCATCACGTTCAGGCAGTGCATGCAGCGCACGCAGTCCTTGTTGTTGACGGTGATGGTGTCGTCGTCGTTCAGGGAGATGGCGTTGGTCGGGCAACGGGTGATGACGTTGTCGATGATGTACTGGCGACCCTTCTTCTCGACGTAGGCCTTGACCTCGTCCTGGTTCACCTTCATGTCGTCACGCCAGGTGCCGATCACGGCGAAGTCGGCGCGCTCGATGGCGTTCTGGCAGTCGTTGGGGCAGCCCGAGATCTTGAACTTGAACTTGTAGGGCAGCGCCGGACGGTGCACGTCGTCGGTGAAGTTGTTCACCAGCAGACGGTGCGCCTTCTGCTCGTTGGTGCAGGACATTTCGCAACGGGCGGCGCCGACGCAGGACATGGCAGTGCGCACGCAGGGACCGGCACCACCCAGGTCCCAACCGTAGTCGTTGATCTCGTCGAAGAAGTGCTGGTACTGCTCGGAGTCGGCGCCGATGAACATGATGTTACCGGTCTGGCCGTGGAAGGTGATCAGGCCCGAGCCGTATTTCTCCCAGCTGTCGGCGAGCTGGCGCAGCATGTCGGTGGTGTAGTGGTTGCCTGCGGGCGGCTGCACGCGCAGGGTGTGGAATTCCTTGGATTCGGGGAAGGCGTGGCCGACCTCGGAGAAGCGAGGAATGATGCCGCCGCCATAACCGTAGACGGAGATGGTGCCACCCTTCCAGTAACCCTTGCGGGTCTCGTAGGAGTGTTCCAGCTGACCCAGCAGCGAGTTGGCCACCTTGTTGATCTTCTCGCTGGGGTGTTCGTCACGCAGACGCTTGATGCCGCTGATGAAGCTCGGCCACGGACCCTCTTCCAGCTGGTCCAACATGGGTGTGGGATACTTGTCGATCGCCATTTCGTTGATTCTCCTGACTAATCGGTTTTGACTGAATCCGCCTTTGCCGGACGAGCCGACGCAGGCCGCTTCGTGATCCGTGACGAGATCCGTGCGCGAACGCACGAGCCCCATCAATGGCCGCTAATATAGTCGAGCCGCATGATGCCCTGAACTCCACCAAGGAGGGGGTATACCCCGACTCTTCTATCCCTTTGGGGATAGTCGACGCCTCCAGCGCCGGCCCTGATTCGCCAAGCTATTGAAATCGCCAGAGAAACCGGCTACCCAAGCATTTCAGCTTATACGAATAGGGCGAAATTGCTGCCGGATACTAGGCTCAATTCCCCTGTTGCGTCAATATGAATTCTTGATGACGATCGCGGAATCCTGATCTACGTCAGTAGCGGCCCGCCGCAGCCTTTCCCCGGCCTTCGCCGCGGGGAGAATGGAGCATCCGCGTTTCCCTATAGAAGTTACAGGTGCACGACCATGCAGACCCCCGCCGGCCCCTTCGCCCTCGACGATCCCGACAGCTACCGCGCCTGGCGCCGCACCAAGCTCGCCCGGGTGCCGCAGCCGCCCTGGATCGAGATCGCCGACCCGGAACGTCTCGCGCCCGCCGACCGCGACGCCATCGCCGCCCAGTGCGCGGCGCACAACTTCGCGCTGTTCCGCTTTCCCGAGCCGCCGGCGGACCCGGAGACGGCGCTGCGCCGCCTGGGCGCGCACTTCGGCCTGAGCGACCTCGATGCCAACCTGTGCGCCGAAGACACCGGCCTGACCGAGATCACGGTCAAGGACACCGGCACCGACAACCGCTACATCCCATACACCGACCGCCCCATCGGCTGGCACACCGACGGCTATTACAACCCCCTCCACCAGCAGATCCACGGCATGCTGCTCTACTGCCACCGGCCGGCGATGGAGGGAGGCGTCAACGGCGTGCTGGACCACGAGATCGCCTACATCCGTCTGCGCGACCAAAACCCGGAGTGGATCAGGGCCTTGATGGCACCCGATGCCTTTACCATTCCACCCAACGTGGAGGGCGGCGTGGAGATTCGTCCCGCCACCGTGGGGCCGGTCTTTTCGGTGGCGCCCGACGGCCACCTCCACATGCGCTATTCCGCGCGCCAGCGCAACGTGGAATGGAAGGACGACCCGCTCACCCGCGAGGCGGCCGAGGCGCTGCTGGCGCTGTTCGACAGCGACGACCCCTTCGTCCTGGAGCTGCATCTCCAGGCCGGCGAGGGGCTGATCAGCAACAACATCCTGCACCGGCGCAGCGGCTTCACCGACGCACCCGACCCGGCCCGCAAGCGGGTCTACTACCGGGCCCGCTACCACGACCGGGTCCGCGCGGCGCCCGCCCGCGGGGCCGCCCAACCAGGAGGATAGAGCATGCTGTACCTCAGCCAGGTGATGATCTCCAACCCCGAGCTGGAATCCTTCGACGACCTGAAGCTGGTCATCCGGGAGCTGGCGGCCCAGGGCGAGATGTACCTGCGTTTCGACGTCAAGCCGTCCTACCCGGACACGCCCCCCGACTGGGAAGACCAGCTCGAGGCCACCTTCACCAGCCGCTACTGAGGACCCGCCATGGTGGACTATCTGGACCCCAACAAGCTGGAAGACACCGCGGCCGAGTCGCTGCGCCGCAACCTCGGCCAGCAGGCGGAGCTGGAAGGCCGGCTGGTGACCCTGCGCGAACAGCTCGACCAGCTCCCGGAACACGCGCCCGCAACGGAGCGGGCCGCCCTGCAGCTCGAGATGGCGCGCGCCCTGCAGATCCTGGAGCGCGGCAGCGAGGCCTGGCCCCTGGGGCACACCGCCTTCGGCATCTTCGCCGAACAGCGCGACTGGGAGAACGCCGCCGACGCCTGCGACATCCTCTACCAGACCGGCGAGCCCGACAGCCTGGTGGCCCTGGGCCACGGCATCTGGATCGGGGTCACCTTCCCCATCGACCCGGAGATCAGCGTGCACCTGCTCAGCCACCTGGTGGACGACACCCCGGACGACTCCGACGGCGCCGCGGTGGCCGCCGCCACCGC
>CAZVIG010000196.1:0-1661 GCA_964627395.1 uncultured Sedimenticola sp. | reverse complement strand
CGTGTCGGGCCTGAAGGCCCTCCCACGGACCTCCGGCACGAACCCCGGCGCCGGTGGTAGTGAATCGGTCACAAAATATTTGGAATGAACATGTTCTGGGAAGAAGACGACAGCCCGCAGGAGTTCCAGGTCCCCGACGACGTGGTGGATCTGGCCTTCCCCATTCAGTGCCGGGAGCTGCCGGTGGACCACCTGCACGCCCTGGGCACCGCCCTGTGCCGCGCCGCCCCGGTGCTGGAGAGCGACCCCCGGGTGGGGATCCACGAGATCCATCTCGCCGGCTCGCAGAACGGCTGGGAACGCCCCGATCCGGCGCTGGGACAGAAGCTGATCCCCTCGCGCCGCACCCGGCTGCACATCCGCGTGCCGCGCGAACTCAAGGCCGCGGTGACAGAGGCCCTGGAAGGCGCCACCCTGGACATCGACGGCCATCCGCTCACCCTGGGCAAACCCAAGGAGAAGCCGCTGTCCAAGCAGTCCACCATCTTCGCCCGTCACATCGCCCTGGAACCCGGCGAGGAGGACGACGAGAACGCCTTTCTGATGCGTATCGCCAAGGAGCTGAAGGCGCGCGGCATTCCGATCAAGAAGGCGCTGTGCGGCATCACCCAGGAGATCCAGACCCCCGAGGGCCCCATCAAGACCCGCAGCCTGCTGTTCGCCGAACTGCGTCCCGAGCACTCGGTGCAGCTCCAGCAGGAGGGCCTGGGCAGCCATCGCCGCTTCGGCTGCGGCATCTTCCTGCCGCACAAGGGGATCGCCCCGGTCAAGACGACCGAGGATGAATGATTCACCACATTAGAATATAATTTCGCCGTTTTTCGTCTCGGCCTGGCATGGGCGACGGGACCTCGACTGAACCCCATCTGCATTAGAGGAGCAATGACGATGTCGACAATCGAAGTCAACGGCAAGACCATCGAGCTGGACGAAAACGGCAACATGGTCGACCCTACCCTGTGGGACGAGGACGTGGCCCGCGCCCTCGCCGAGATGGACGAGAAGTTCATCGGCGAACTGACCCAGGAACACTTCGACGTGCTCAACTACCTGCGCGACCAGTACTTCAACAACAACCAGAACCAGCCCATGGAGCGCCAGATCCTCAAGGACATGGGCAAGATCTGGGGCAAGAAGGTCAGCAGCAAGGACATGTACAAACTGTTCCCCTTCGCCCCCTCCAAGCAGGGCAACCGCATCGCCGGCCTGCCGTACATCGCACGCAAGGGCGGCTACTGATCCCTGCGCTGTCCCCGGCAGCGACCGAAAGGCCCTGCATCTCCGGATGCAGGGCCTTTCCTCTGTCATGAAACGGTAATATACGCTCTGTAAAAATCGCAGGGTGGAATACCGAAACATGACCGACATCCTGGTGGTCGAGGACGAGCCCGCGGTACGCGAGATGATCGCCTTCGTACTGCGCCAGAACGGCTTCCGGGTCCGAGACGCCGAGGATGCCGAGGCCGCGCGCCGCCTGCTCCACGACCGCCCTCCCGCGCTGATCCTGATGGACTGGATGCTTCCCGGCACCAGCGGCGTGGAACTGACCCGCGAGCTGAAGTCCGACCGGCTCACGCGCGAGATCCCGGTGATTCTGCTCACCGCCCGCGGCGAGGAGGACGACAAGGTGAACGGCCTGGAGAGCGGCGCGGACGACTATG
>CAZVIG010000195.1:0-4832 GCA_964627395.1 uncultured Sedimenticola sp. | reverse complement strand
AGGTGCACGTTCTTGCCGATCTGGGCGCAGGAGCCCACCGTGGCCCAGGTGTCCACCATGGTGCCGGAATCCACATAGGCGCCGATGTTGACGTAGGAGGGCATCAGCACCGTGCTGGGAGCGATGTAGGAGCCGCGCCGCGCGGTGGCCGGCGGCACCACCCGCACCCCGGACTCGCGGAAGTCGCGCGAGTTGAAGTCGGCGTACTTGGAGGGCACCTTGTCCCAGTAGTTGGTGAAGCCGCCCTTGATGAACTCGTTGTCGTTGATGCGGAACGACAGCAGCACCGCCTTCTTGACCCACTCGTTCACCACCCAGTCGCCGTCGCGTTTCTCGGCGACCCGGATCTCGCCGCGGTCGAGCTGGTCGATGGTCTCGTTGACCGCGTCGCGCACCAGGGTCTCCACGTTGCGCGGGGTGATCTCGGCGCGTTTCTCGAACGCCTCTTCGATGATGTTCTGGATGTCGCTCATGTCGTCCTCTCGTTGCTGTGTGGGGCCTGGGGCCCGGATTCGTCAGGTCGTCTCCACGAACGACCGGATGCGCTGCGCCGCCTCGATGCATTCCTCGGGCGAGGCGACCAGCGCCATGCGCACATGGCCGCGGCCGGGGTTGAGTCCGTCCACCTCGCGCGACAGATAGCTGCCGGGCAGTACCGTGACGTGTTGCCGCTCGAACAGGTCGCGGGCGAAGGCCTCGTCGTCGCCGCCCGGCACCCGCGCCCAGAGATAGAAGCCGGCCTGGGGACGCTCTACCGCGAGCACCGGCTGCAGGATCTCCAGCACCGCGTCGAACTTCTCGCGGTACAGGTCGCGGTTGAGGCGCACGTGCGCCTCATCGTTCCAGGCCGCGATGCTGGCCTGCTGATGGTGCAGCGGCATGGCGCAGCCATGGTAGGTGCGGTAGGCGAGGAAGTCGCGCAGGATCTCCGCATCCCCGGCGACGAAGCCGGAGCGCAGCCCGGGTGCGTTGGAGCGTTTGGACAGGCTGTGGAACACCACGCAGCGCCGGAAGTCGGCATTGCCTGCCGCGAAGGCCGCCTGCAGCAGGCCCACCGGCGGATCCTCCTCGTCGAAGTAGATCTCGGAATAGCACTCGTCCGCGGCGATCACGAAATCGTGCCGCTCCGCCAGCGCCAGCAGGGCCTCCCAGTCCGCCTGTGGGAGCACCGCGCCGGTGGGGTTGCCCGGCGAACAGACGTACACGAGCTGGGTGCGGTCCAGTTCCTCGGGGCTCAGGCTGGCGAAATCGGGCAGGTAGCCGTTCTCCGCGGTGCAGGGCAGAAAGCGCGGCTCGGCGCCGGCGAGCAGCGCCGCGCCCTCGTAGATCTGGTAGAAGGGATTGGGCGAGACCACCAGCGGCGCGGCGCTGCGGTCGATCACCGCCTGGGCGAAGGCGAACAGGGCCTCGCGGGTGCCGTTCACCGGCAGCACCTGACGTTGGGGGTCCACGGCGCCGGATGGCAGGCGGAAGCGGCGCTCCAGCCAGCCGGCGATCGCCTCGCGCAGGGCGTCCTGGCCGCGGGTGAGCGGGTAGCTGGCGAGCGCCCCCAGGTTGCGCTGTACGCTATCGGTGATCAGCGCCGGTGTGGCATGCTTGGGCTCGCCGATCGAGAGGGCGATGTGCGGCTTGTCCGCCGGCCGGATGCCGTGGAACAGGGCGCGCAGCTTCTCGAAGGGATAGGGCTGGAGTCTCTGCAGGTCCGGATTCATGCACACAGGCGCGGCGGCGCTTCACGGTAAAGGCGGCGATTATATATGAATGTCTCCCACCGCGGCCCCTGGCCCCTGCTGGCGCTGCTGTACGCGGCCACCTTCTGGGGGCTGGTGTGGTATCCGGCGCGCTGGCTGGAGCAGGCCGGGGTGGCCGGGCTTTGGCAGACCCTGGTGAGCTACGGCAGCGCCCTGGCGGTGATGCTGCTGGCGCGCGGCTTTCCGCTGCGCGGCCTGGGGCGCGATCCCTGGGCGGCGGGGGTGCTGGTGCTGGCCGCCGGCTGGACCAACGTGGCCTTCCTGCTGGCGGTGATCGGCGATCAGGTGGTGCGGGTGCTGATCCTGTTCTACCTCTCCCCGCTCTGGGCCACCCTGCTGGGCCACTGGCTGCTGGGCGAGCGCCTGCGACCGCTCACCTGGGCGGCGCTGGCCCTGGGGCTGGGCGGTGCGGTGGTGATGCTGTACCGCCCGGACGTGCTGCAGCAGCCGGTGGGGCGGGGCGACTGGCTGGCGCTCTCGGCCGGCTTCGCCTTCGCCGTGACCAACGTCATGACCCGCCGCCTGCAGGGGCTGAGCGACCAGGTCAAGACCGAACTGGCCTGGCTCGGCGTGGTGCTGGTGTCGCTGGCGATGCTGTTGCTGGAGCGCGAACCGTTGCCGCGCGCGGACTGGACCGGCTGGGCCGGCGCGGTGGCCCTGGGGGTGCCCGGCTTTCTGCTCTCCACCCTGGCGGTGGTGTATGCGGTCAGCCGCATGCCGGTGCAGCGCTCCTCGGTGATCATGCTGTTCGAGGTGCTGGTGGGGGCGCTCAGCGCCTGGTGGCTGGCAGGCGAGACCCTGGGCCTGCGCGAATGGCTGGGCGGGGCCATGATCATCGGCGGCGGCCTGGTGGCGATGAGCCTGGACGAGCGCCGGGTGTTGCCGCAGGAGGCCGCATGAGCGGGCCGCCGCCCCTGATCCGGGCCCTGCTGGCGCATCTGCCGGGGGCGCGCCTGATCGAGACCCACATCTCCTGGGTGATCCTGGCCGGCGATCATGCCTGGAAGCTGAAGAAGCCGCTGGATCTGGGCTTTCTCGATTTCAGCACCCTGGAGAAGCGGCGCCGGGCCTGCGAGGAGGAGGTGCGCCTCAACCGCCGCCTGGCGCCGCAGATCTATCTCGCGGCGGTGCCGGTGACCGGCAGCGAGACGGCGCCGAGCTTCGGCGGTCCGGGGCCGGTGCTGGAATGGGCGGTGAAGATGCGCGCCTTCCCGGCGGATGCCACCCTGGACCGCCGGGCGCGGATCGAACCCGAGCAGGTGGACGCCATCGCCGAGCGCGTCGCCGCCTTCCACGGCGGGATCGCGCCGGCGCCGCCGGACAGCGACTTCGGCACCCCCGAGGCGGTGCGCGCCCCGGTGGAGCAGAACTTCGTACAGATCCGCGCCCTGGATCCACCGCCGCAGGTGCTGGATGCGCTGCACCGGCTGGAACCCTGGTGCCGCGCCGAGGGCGAGCGTCTGGAGGACCATTTCCGGCGGCGCCGAGAAGGCGGCTTCGTGCGCGAATGCCACGGCGACCTCCATCTGGGGAACATCGCCTGGGTGGACGATGCGCCGCTGATCTTCGACGGCATCGAGTTCAACGCCGGGCTGCGCTTCATCGACGTCATCAACGAGATCGCCTTTCTGGCGATGGATCTCTGGCACCGCGGCCAGCCGCAGATGGCCTGGCGCCTGATGGATCGCTATCTGAGCTTCAGCGGCGACTACGCCGGTCTGCCGGCGCTGCGTTACTACATGGTCTATCGCGCCATGGTGCGCGCCAAGGTGGCGGCGATCCGCGCCGCCCAGGAAGGGGGCGGTCATGCCGAATGCCTGGACTACCTGTCCCTGGCGCACACCCTCTCGCGGCCCCCGCCGCCCGCCCTGTCGCTGATGCACGGGGTCTCCGGCAGCGGCAAGACGGTGCTCTCGCAGCATCTGCTGGAGGACCTGGGTGCCATCCGTCTGCGCTCCGACGTGGAGCGCAAGCGCCTGTTCGGACTGGGTCCGCTGGACTCCAGCGACGCGGTGCCCGGCGGCATCTACACCGCAGAGGCGAGCCGCCGCACCCGCGACCGGCTGCTGGCGCTCGCCGAGGGGCTGCTGGCGGAGGGCCATCGGGTGATCGTCGACGCCACCTTTCTCGCCCGGGACTGGCGCCAGCCCTTCGAGGCACTGGCCGGGCGGTCCGGGATACCCTGGTGCCTCGTCTCGCCCCAGGTGCCCGAGGCGGAGCTGCGCGCCCGGGTGGCGCGGCGCAGCGCCCAGGGGAAGGATGCCTCCGAGGCCGACCTGGCGGTGCTCGAGGCCCAGCTCGGCGGCGGCGATCCGCTGGACGGGCCGGAACTCACCCGCTGTATCGCCCCCACGCCCGACTGGACGCGGCAACGGCTGCTGGAGGTGGTGAACGACTGCATCGAAACGGAGGGCCGGCCTTGACCACCCGACTGCATCACGTCAGCCTGCTGGTGCGCGACACCGCGCGCGCCCTCGACTTCTATACCCAGATACTGGGCCTGGAACCGGACTCGTCGCGGCCCGACCTGGGCTTTCCCGGCGCCTGGCTGAAGCTGGGTGAACAGCAGCTCCACCTGCTGGAACTGCCCAATCCCGACCCCGCCGAGGGGCGCCCGGAACACGGCGGCCGCGACCGCCACGTGGCGCTCGCGGTGGACGATCTGGGTGCCATCCGGCAGCGCCTGGAGGCCGCCGGTATCCCCTTCAGCCTCAGCCGCAGCGGCCGCGCCGCCCTGTTCTGCCGCGATCCCGACGGGAACGCCTGGGAGCTGATCCAGCAGCCTTGAGTGTGGAGATCAGCGCGGGGCGTTGCTGTTGAGCGGAATCCGTGCGTACTCCGGCGGCTGGTTGGGATCGTAGGTGATCCGGTAGAGGTCGGTCAGTTCGCCGTCCTGCAGGGTCTGGGTGCCGGACAGCGAGGTGGCGCCGCCATCGCCCGTGACTACCACCGTGACCGGGGTGCCGTTGCCGGTGGCCTCGTCGAAGGCATGGGCCACGAAATAGTAATAGCCCGAGGGCAGGGTGCCGCCGGCCGGCGGGTTGACGTAGATGTTCTCCACCGCGGCGTTGCGTGCCGGAT
>CAZVIG010000194.1:0-4884 GCA_964627395.1 uncultured Sedimenticola sp. | reverse complement strand
GCCACCGCCTCGATCGCCTTCCTGTCGTTCATCGTGTGGGCGCACCACATGTTCACCGTGGGCATGCCGGTGGTGGGCGAGCTGTTCTTCATGTATGCCACCATGATGATCGCGGTGCCCACCGGGGTGAAGGTGTTCAACTGGGTGTCCACCATGTGGAAGGGCTCGATGACCTTCGAGACGCCGATGTTGTTCGCCATCGGCTTCATCATGATGTTCACCATCGGCGGCTTCTCGGGGCTGATGCTGGCCATCGCGCCCGCCGACTTCCAGTACCACGACACCTATTTCGTGGTCGCGCACTTCCACTATGTGCTGGTGACCGGCGCCGTCTATTCGATCATGGCGGCCACCTACTACTGGCTGCCGAAGTGGACCGGCAACATGTATGACGAGCGCCTGGGCAAGCTGCACTTCTGGCTGTCCACCATCTCGGTGAACGTGCTGTTCTTCCCGCAGCACTTCCTGGGACTGGCGGGGATGCCGCGCCGTATCCCCGACTACTCGGTGCAGTTCGCCGACTGGAACATGGTGTCGTCCATCGGCGGCTTCGTGTTCGGCGCCTCGCAGCTCCTGTTCGCCTGGAACGTCTACAAGACCATCAAGGGGCGCGGCAAGGAGCAGGTGCCGGCCAAGGTGTGGGAAGGCGCCCAGGGGCTGGAGTGGACCCTGCCTTCGCCACCGCCCTATCACAGCTTCACCGAGGCGCCTGTCGTCAAGTGAGCCCGGGGCCCGTCCCTTCGGGGGCGGGCCGGCGAGGAGGAGAAGCAGATGTCCGAGCAATCCATGGACAAGCGCCGCGCCAACCTGCGTCTGGCGGCCTTTCTGGGGCTGGTCGCCTTCGGGCTGTTCCTGGCCGGGATGTACCTGGCCGTGAACAAGGCGGGCTGAACCGATGAGCGGGGACCGCGAGCGCAATCGACGCAGCGTGCGCCGCATCGTTCTGGTGGCGGTGGCCATGTTCGGCTTCGGCTATCTGTTGGTGCCGCTGTACAACGTGTTCTGCGAGATCACCGGCCTCAACGGCAAGACCGGCCGCATCGACGAGGCAGCGGTGGCGGCGAAGTTCACGCCGGATCCGAACCGCACCATCAAGGTGCAGTTCGTGGCCAACAACAGCGCCGATATGCCCTGGGAGTTCAGGCCTGGCGTCCACACCATGGAGGTGCATCCGGGCAAGGTCTATTCCACCTTCTTCGTGGCCGCCAATCCCACCGGACGCCGCATGGTGGCGCAGGCGATTCCCAGCATGGCGCCGGCCGTGGCATCCAAGTATTTCAACAAGACCGAATGCTTCTGCTTCAACCAGCAGCCGCTGGAGGCGGGCGAGCGCAAGGAGATGCCGCTGCGCTTCATCGTGGACCCGCGGCTGCCCAAGCACATCCGGACGCTGACCCTGGCCTACAGCCTGTTCGACGTGACCGGCAGGACGGCGGCGAAATAGAGACGAGCAAGCATGCGGGCGCCCGAGGCCCGTCAACCGACAGAGAAAAGAGCAAAGGGGGAGAGATGGCACATACCGCAGATCATTACTACGTACCGCACGGCAGCCACTGGCCGATCGTGGCCAGCATCGCGCTGGCGACCAGCGTCACCGGGGCCGCCCTGTGGTTCAACGGCCACGCCTCGGGCGAGATGGTGCTGTTCATCGGCCTGGCACTGGTGCTGTTCATGATGTTCGGCTGGTTCGGCACCGTGATCAACGAAGGCCTGAAGGGGATGTACAACGAGCAGGTGGACCGCTCCTTCCGCCAGGGGATGATGTGGTTCATCTTCTCGGAGGTGATGTTCTTCGCCGCCTTCTTCGGCGCGCTGTTCTATGCGCGGGTGCTGTCGGTGCCCTGGCTGCTGGGCATGGATTCCGGGTTCGCCACCCATGAATACCTGTGGCAGGGGTATGGCGAGTCCTGGCCCACCAACGGACCGGGCAACGTCGGTGGCGATTTCCATTCCATGGGCGCCTGGGGCATTCCGGCGCTGAACACCCTGCTGCTGCTCACCTCGGGCGTCACCATCACCCTGGCGCATTGGGCGCTGAAGGCGGGCGACCGCGGCAAGACGGTGATGTGGTTGATCGCCACCGTGGCGCTGGGCGCGACCTTCCTCGGCTTCCAGGCCTACGAGTACATCCACGCCTACAAGGAACTGAACCTGACTCTGGAGTCGGGGATCTACGGGTCCACCTTCTTCATGCTCACCGGCTTCCACGGATTCCATGTCACCATCGGCACCATCATGCTGATCGTGATCACCATCCGCGCGGCGAAGGGGCACTTCACCCCGGACAATCACTTCGCCTTCGAGGGGGTGGCCTGGTACTGGCACTTCGTGGACGTGGTGTGGCTGGGCCTGTTCATCTTCGTCTACGTCCTATGAGGCACCGCAGGCGCCGGCTCAGCCGGCGTCCTGCGCCTTCTGCGCCACTGGGTGATTGGCCGGATACAGGCCGTGCGGCTTGATCACTCCGAGACCGATCAGGGCCATCAGGAACAGGAACAGCCCCAGGGAGAGGCCGATGCGGAAGGTGAGGGCGCGTGCCGTGCGGGTGGTGGTGCCCTTGTCCTTGACCAGGTAGTAGAGGCCCGAGAACAGACTGACCAGGATGCCGGCAAAGACGACGATGATGAGTATCTGGATCCACATGGCTGCGTTGCCTCCCGGTCGCGGTGCTGGACGGCGCGCCGGTCGCCGTCGATGAAGGTCCATGCAGTATAGCAGCCGCCCGTGATGCCTCTGTCGCTGAAGATCGGCAACCACCTGTTCCAGCCGGGGCTGTGGCCCAGCCTGGCCTTCGTGGCGTTGCTGACGCTGCTGCTGTCGCTCGCCGCCTGGCAGTGGCAGCGTGCCGGCGAGAAGCAGGCGCTCATCGATGGCCGGGAGGCACATCGCCAGGCGGCGCCGCTGGATCTGGGACGCGAGCTGCCCGACCCGGAGCTGGACCGCTTCCGCCCGGCGGTGGCGACCGGTCGCTACCTGACCGACCAACAGTGGCTGCTGGACAACCGGCTGTATCGGGGACAGCCGGGCTACCACGTCTTCAGCTTGTTCCGCACCCGCGAGGGACGGCTGCTGCTGGTCAACCGCGGCTGGATCTCGGTGGGGGAGAGCCGGGAGTTCCTGCCGGAGCTTCCGTTGCCGGAGGGGCGGGTGCGGATCAGCGGCCATCTCGACCGCCCGGAGTCGGTGGGTCTGGTGCTGGGTGAACCGCCCTATGACAGCATCGCGCGCCGGGTACGCTTGCAGAGCCTGGACGTGCAGGCGCTGTCCCGGGCGCGCGGGCTCGACCTGCCGGCGCTGACCCTGGTGCTGGACCCGCAGGCGCCGGGCGCGCTGCAGTACGACTGGCGGCCGGGCGCCGGCATCGGGCCGGAGAAGCACCTGGGCTATGCGGTGCAGTGGCTGGCCCTGGCCACGGCGCTGGTGATCATCTATGTCGGGGTCAACACCCGGCGCATCGAACACGACGAACCACGAGAGGAGACCTAGAAGGTGGAGCAGGTGGCAGAGGTATCACACCGGGGGCGGCGGCAGCTGCTGATGTTGATCGGGCTGTTCCTACTGCCCCCGCTCGCTGCCTGGCTCGCCTGGCAGTACCTCAGCACCCACGGGGTCTCCGCCACCACCAACAACGGCACCCTGGTGACGCCGCCGCGTCCGGTGGATCTGGCGCGGCTCGACTACCCGGCCGGACAGGATGCCGATGCGCTGCGCGGGCGCTGGGTGTTCGTGGTGTTCGCCGGCGCCGAGTGCGACTCGCGCTGCCGTCGCCAGCTCTTTCTCACCCGTCAGGTTCGCATCGGCGTCAACAAGGACATGCCGCGGGTGCGGCGTCTGCTGGTGGTGCGTGGTGGCGACGCGGCGGCGCTGGCCGCCGGTCTGGCCGGCGAACATCCCGACCTGACGGTGGCAGCGGCGGCGCCCGCCGACGCCCGTCTCGCACCTTTTCGCGGCGAGGGATTCGACGACCGCGGCGGCCAGTTCTTCCTGGTCGATCCCCTGGGCAACCTGATGATGTACTACGCATTGGACGGCGACGATGCGGCGCGCCAGGGCAAGGGGCTGCTGCGCGATCTGCAGAAGCTGCTCAAGGTCTCGCAGATCGGGTGATGGGATGAGCTACCGCAATTTTCTCAAGCTGACCCTGCTGCTCGCCTTCTGCGTCATCGTGCTGGGTGCCTATACCCGGCTCAGCGACGCCGGCCTGGGCTGCCCCGACTGGCCCACCTGCTATGGCGAACTGGTGGTGCCCGCCTCCCCCGAGGAGGTGGAGCAGAAACACTATCTGGAGCAGCGTCCCCTGGAGCCCCACAAGGGCTGGGCGGAGATGATCCACCGTTATTTCGCCGGCACCCTGGGATTGCTGATTCTGATCCTGGCGGTCTGGTCCTGGCGCCGGCGGCGTGCCGACCCGCAACAGCCGGTCTGGGTGCCCACTCTGCTGCTGGGGGTGGTGGTGTTCCAGGCCCTGCTGGGGATGTGGACCGTGACCCTGCTGCTCAAGCCGGTGGTGGTGATGGGGCATCTGCTGGGCGGCTTCGCAACCCTGTCGCTGCTGTTCCTGCTGCTGCTGATGACCGGCCGCCGGCGCACCGTGGTGGGCGAGATGGGCCGGGCCTGGCCCCTGCTGGCGCTGCTGGTGGCGATCGCGCAGATCGCCCTGGGCGGCTGGACCAGCACCAACTATGCGGCCCTGGCCTGCCCCGACTTCCCCACCTGCCAGGGCCAGTGGTGGCCGGACATGGACTTCTCCGAGGCCTTCGTGCTGTGGCGCGGTCTGGGCATCAACTACGAATACGGCGTGCTGGACAATCCGGCGCGCACCGCCATTCATGTGACTCATCGCATCGGCGCCCTGCTGACCCTGCTGGTGGCCGGCGGCATGGC
>CAZVIG010000193.1:0-4933 GCA_964627395.1 uncultured Sedimenticola sp. | reverse complement strand
ATGTCGCTGGTCATGGTGATTTCCGAAGAATGAATTCACCACAGAGGACACAGAGGGCACAGAGTCGATGAACCGCGGGGTCGATCAGGTCTCGATCCGGAGAACCTCTGTGTTCTCTGTGTCCTCTGTGGTTTGAATCAGTCGCGGCGGTAGTTGGGCGCTTCCTTGGTGATCTGCACGTCGTGCACATGGGACTCGCGCATGCCGGCGTTGGTGACGCGCACGAATTCGGGCTTGGTGCGCATCTCTTCCAGGTTGGCACAGCCGGTATAACCCATGCTGGCACGCAGGCCGCCGGTGAGCTGGGTGATGACATTGATCAGCGGCCCTTTGTAGGGCACCCGCCCCTCGATGCCCTCGGGCACCAGCTTCTCCTTGTCCTTGGTGTCTTCCTGGAAGTAGCGGTCGCTGGAGCCCTGCTTGCCGGACATGGCGCCCAGCGAGCCCATGCCGCGATAGGACTTGTAGGAGCGGCCTTGGTAGATCTCCACCTCGCCCGGCGACTCGTCGGTACCCGCGAACAGGCCGCCGATCATCACCGCATGGGCGCCTGCCACGATCACCTTGGCGATGTCGCCGGAGTAGCGCAGGCCGCCGTCGGCGATCAGCGGCACGTCGCTGCCCTCGAGTTCGCGCGCCACATTGTCCACCGCGGTGATCTGCGGCACGCCGACCCCGGCCACGATGCGGGTGGTGCAGATCGAGCCGGGGCCGATGCCCACCTTGACCGCGTCCGCGCCCGCCTCCACCAGGGCGCGGGCCGCCGCCGCGGTGGCGATGTTGCCGCCGATCACCTGTACATCGGGGAAGTGCTGCTTGATCCAGGCGACCCGCTCCAGCACGCCGCGCGAATGGCCGTGCGCGGTGTCCACGGTGATCACGTCCACCCCGGCCTCCACCAGGGCCTCGACCCGCTCGTCGGTGCCCGCGCCCACGCCCACCGCGGCGCCCACCCGCAGCCGCTCCTGGCTGTCGCGGCAGGCCTTGGGATAGTCGGTGGCCTTCTGGATGTCCTTGACGGTGATCAGCCCCTTCAGTTCGAACTTGTCGTTGACCACCAGCACCTTCTCGATGCGGTGCTCGTGCAGCTTGGCCTTCACCTCGTCCCGGCTCGCCCCCTCGCGCACCGTCACCAGCTTGTCCTTGGGGGTCATGATGGCGCTGACCTTCTCGCCCAGGCGGGTCTCGAAGCGCAGGTCGCGGCTGGTGACGATGCCCACCAGCTCGTTGCCGTCCACCACCGGGACGCCGGAGATGTTGTTGGTGCGGGTGATCTCCATCACCTCACCGATGGTCATGTCCGGCGGCACCGTGATGGGATCGTGGATCACGCCGCTCTCGTAGCGCTTGACCTTGCGCACGTGCGCCGCCTGTTCCGCGGGCTCCATGTTCTTGTGGATGATGCCGATGCCACCCTCCAGCGCCATGGCGATCGCCAGCCGCGCCTCGGTCACCGTGTCCATGGCCGCCGACACCAGGGGGATGTTGAGATCGATCTCGCGGGTCAGGCGGGTGGCCAGATCCACATCCTTGGGCAGCACGTCGGAACGCGCCGGCACCAGCAGGACATCGTCGAAGGTCAGGGCTTCCTGTTCTTGGGCGAGACGCATCGGCACTCCGGGGGGCAAAGGGGGATGGAAACAGGCCGCGCATTATAGGATTTGACGATCTCCCGGTAAACCGCTTAGGCTGGCGTGGCCCCGGAATAAAAACCAGGCCGGGGCGTCCATCACAGACGCGGGGGCATGCGTCCGCCTGCCTCGCGCATTACAACGATCATCCGAACCGAAATCACCAAAACGAGGAACGCCCGATCATGAAAAATCGCACCCTGCTGACCGCCGTTGGCCTGATCGCGACCCTGGGGCTGGCCGGCTGCCAGACCGCCCAGGTACAGGAAAAGAGCGCCGCGCCGCGTTCCGCCGCCGCCATGGCCAAGAGCCCGCAGGAAGCCGAATTCCAGAAGGCGCTGGCCGACGCCAAGGCGGCACAGAAGGCCGCCGCGGCAGTCAAGAACGAATGGCGCGACACCGGCAAGCTGATCGAGGCCGCCGAAAAGGCCGCCAAGGCCGGCGACTACGCCAAGGCCATCAAACTCGCCCGCGACGCCGAGTTCCAGGGCAAGATGGCGGTCCAGCAGGCCAAGGAGAACCAGAACGCCGGCAATCCGGACTACCTCTATCGGTAATTTTACCTGGCTCATCTCCATTACCAAGCTGCATGGGGCACAAGGAAGTGCCACCATTCTCGATGGATATAGGCGACCAACTAATCTAAAGAAGTGGGGAAACCACCTTTCCCGCTTCATCTATTTTGTCCCAGAAGGAATTTCTCGACCTCCAGCCCGACCTGACGTACCGTCAGCTTTTTTTACAGTCTTACCTGGAACCCCATTCCCGCGAACCCCAACCCTTTGTTTTCAATGAATTATCAGGTTGGGCATGGAACTTGCCTTATAAACAAAACCTACAACAACGAGGCTGGGGGTTTTATGGATATCAAATCACGTTTCAAGACACTGCTTTTCCCTGCACTTCTGGCGGCTTCCGGCGCCGGCCAGGCCGTTACCGTACAATTCAGCGGCAAACTCGACGCCGCCAACACCGGGCCGTTCACGGCCGGGGACACCTTCAGCGGCTCGTTCGTCATCGATGAAACCGTCACGCCCAACAATGGCATTTTCTCCGGCGCCATCGACGACTTCGTGCTGAACATCGCCGGCTATACCCTCACCGGTGAAAACGGCCGTTTGAATCAATTCAGCAGCGGCAACGGCGATACCGACTTCATGGCGATCAAGCTGGGAGGGGCCTCGAATCCCCAAGGCACGGTCAACGGCAACGCAGGCACCGATGTGTTCACGGGATTTACCGCCGACTGGCGCGGCGGGAGTCTGTTCGGCGACAAGAACGTCCCGGCCCATGATCTCACCTGGGACGATTTCTCCTATTACCGCGTCACTTTCGAATTCAACAACAATGTGCTCGATACGGTAATCGACGATGCCACCGGCATCACCGTCGGCCCGCTGAGCGCCGTGCCCCTGCCGGCCGGTTTCTGGCTGTTGGGCTCGGGCCTGCTCGGCCTGCTGGGTTGGGCCCGGCGCAGCCCGGCCTGAACAGCCACTCCGCTGAAAGACAGCGCCGAAGACCGCCGCGGTCGGGCACGGAGGACGCCTACCAGCAAGCAGGACTGTCTCCATCGTTGATAATAAGTACAAAGCAGTACACTCTTACCGGCCGGGCCCAGCCCGGCCTTTTCGTTCCCGGCGCCGATGAACCAGTCCACACCGCAACGTGACATCTACACCGTCAGCCGCCTCAACAGCGAGCTGCGCCATGTGCTGGAGGGCAGTTTCCCCCTGCTCTGGGTGGAGGGCGAGATCTCCAACCTGAGCACTCCCCGCTCGGGTCACATGTATTTCAGCCTCAAGGACGGCCATGCCCAGGTGCGCTGCGCGCTGTTCCGCAACCGGCGTAACCTGCTGCGCTTCCAGCCGCGCGACGGCGAGCAGGTGCTGGCGCGCGTACGCGTCACCCTCTACGAGCCGCGTGGCGACTGCCAGCTCATCGTCGAACACATGGAACCGGCCGGCGCCGGCTCCCAGCGCGCCGCCTTCGAGCGCCTCAAGGCGCTGCTGCAGGCCGAGGGCCTGTTCGACTCTGAACGCAAGCGCCCTCTGCCCGCCTTTCCCCGCCGCATCGGGGTCATCACCTCCCCCTCGGGTGCCGCCCTGCGCGACATCCTGCAGGTGCTGCGGCGACGCTATCCGGTGGCGGAGGTGATCCTTTATCCCAGCGCAGTACAGGGCGAGGATGCGGTGTCCCAGCTTCGTCAGGCCCTGGCCGCGGCCCTGGCGCGCCAGGAGGTGGACGTGATCATCCTCGCGCGCGGCGGCGGCGCCGAGGAGGATCTGGCCGCCTTCAACGACGAGGAACTGGCGCGCGACATCGCCGCCGCTCCCCTGCCGATCGTATCCGCGGTGGGCCATGAGACCGACTTCACCATCGCCGACTTCGTGGCCGACCGCCGCGCCCCCACCCCCTCGGCCGCCGCCGAACTGGTGAGCCCTGACGGCGCTGCCCTCGCCCGGCAATGCCAACACCAGGCGCAGCGCCTGACCCAGTTGTGCCGACGCCGGCTGCGCGAGGCCCGTCAGACTCTCGCGCACCTCGAGGCACGTCTTCAGCGGGTCCACCCCCGCACCCGCCTCGACCAGCAGCAGCAACGCCTGGACGAACTCGAACAGCGTCTGCACCGCGCCATCCGGCAGACCCTGGCCGCCCTGCGGGAACGCCTGCACCACCGCCGCCGACGCCTGCTCGCCAATCACCCGGGGCGGCGCCTGGCGGACATGAGAGCCCGCCTGACCAACCAACGGGAACGGCTGCGGACGGCCATGCAGCATCGCCTGGCGACCCTGCGCGGGGAACTCTCCGCCACGGCGCGCGAGCTGCAAGCAGTGAGCCCGCTGGCGACCCTGGAACGCGGCTATGCCATCGTGCGTCGCGGCGACGACGGCCGTGTGGTCACCGATGCCGGCGTGGTGAAGGTGAACGACCCGCTGGAGATCCTGCTGGCACGCGGTCGCCTGCAGGCCCGGGTCACCGACGTGGACTCCAGCGACGACGGCCTGGACTGATTCCACCGCCTGGAGCAGATGCCGGATCGACGGGCCTCAGGCGCCCGCCACGAACGACGCCGAATACCCATACCTGCCCTGTCTACTCGCCGAAATTTACCTTTCACCTTCATGATGCAGGGCGTTTTGCGTGTATGTGAAGCCGGTCACCCCGCCAGGAATTCGAGTGACGGCTTTCTCACCGATCAGGACCGGATGCAACATCCCAGTTTCCTGTATCGTTTTCCCGACACATGAAATTGTTTACCATTTTTCTATAACCAGTGTTATTATTGTCGCATTGGTATACAC
>CAZVIG010000192.1:0-4947 GCA_964627395.1 uncultured Sedimenticola sp. | reverse complement strand
CGCTGCTGGTGGCCTGGGTGAAACGCATCAAATCGCGCCTGCAGAACCGGCGCGGCCCGGCCCTGCTGCAACCCTATCGCGACCTGCGCAAGCTGTTCGGCAAGGAGGCGCTGGTGGCGCACACCGCCTCGCCGGTGTTCCGCGCCGCGCCCTACATCGTGTTCGGCGCCACCCTGGTGGCCGCCTCGGTGATTCCCCTGCTGGCGGTGGAGCTGCCCACCGCGGCGATCGCGGACGTGATCGTGCTGGTCGGCTTTCTGCCCCTGGCGCGCTTCTGCCTGGCGCTGGCCGGGATGGACGTGGGCACCAGCTTCGGCGGCATGGGCTCCTCGCGCGAGATGCTGATCTCGGCCCTGGCCGAGCCAGCGATGCTGATGGCGGTGTTCACCCTCACCATGAGCGCCCACAGCACCAACCTCTCCACCGTGATCGAGCACGTCCTGAACTCGGGCCTGCTGCTGCGTCCCTCCTTCCTGTTCGCCCTGCTCGGCCTGCTGCTGGTGGCGGTGGCCGAGACCGGGCGCATACCGGTGGACAACCCGGCCACCCACCTGGAGCTGACCATGGTGCACGAGGCCATGATCCTGGAGTACTCCGGTCGCCACCTGGCGCTGATGGAGTGGGCCGCGCAGATCAAGCTGATGCTCTATGCGGTGCTGTTGAGCAACGTCTTCCTGCCCTGGGGCATCGCCAGCGAACCGGGCGCCGGTGCGCTGCTGCTGGGCTTGCTGGCCATCGTCGCCAAGCTCGCGCTGCTGGGGGTGATCCTGGCGGTGTCCGAGACCGTGGTCGCCAAGATGCGCCTGTTCCGGGTGCCGGCCTTTCTCAACCTCGCCTTCATGCTCAGCCTGCTGGGCATGCTCAGCCACGTGATCCTGGAGGTGGGCGCATGAACCTCCTGCACCTCGGCCTGGCGGAGCAGACCATCCTGGTCCTGGCCGCGCTGGCCCTGTTTCTTTCCTTCGCCCTGCTGGCCCAGGCGCGGCTCACCACCATGGTGCACCTGTTCGCCTGGCAGGGGGCCCTGCTGGCGCTGCTCACCGCGGTGGTGGCCGCGGTCAACGGCACCCACCATCTCTACCTGTCGGCGCTGCTGACCCTGGCGCTGAAAGCCCTGCTCATCCCCTGGATGCTGCACCGCCTGATCCGGCGCCTGGAGCTGGAACGTCACCAGGAGCGCCTGGACCGCCAGGCCCTGGTGATGATGACCGGCGCCGCCCTGGTGATCTTCAGCTACTGGGTGGTGCTGCCGGTGGCGCGCCTGGAGCTGGCCAACACCCGCAACGTGGTGAGCCTGAGCCTGGCCATCGTGCAGCTCGGCATGCTGCTGATGGTGGTGCGTCGCCAGGCGGTGGCCCAGGTGATCGGCTTCATGTCGATCGAGAACGGCCTGTTCCTGGCCGCGGTGGCCGCCACCCAGGGCATGCCGCTGGTGGTGGAACTGGGCGTGGCCTTCGACGTGCTCGTGGCCGCCGTGCTGTTCGGCGTGTTCTTCTTCCACATCCGCGAGAGCATCGACAGCCTGGACGTGGACCAGCTCACCCGTCTGTCGGAGGCCGAACAGGAGCGACTGGCATCGGAGACGGAGGGCGAAGCATGACCGAGCTGTATCTGTTGCTGGCCATCCCGGCCCTGGGTGCCCTGCTGCTGGGCCTGGTGCGCGACCTGCGCCTGGCGAGCTGGCTCAACCTGGGGCTGAGCGCGGCCACCTTCGCGGTGTCGGTGGCGCTGGCGCTGGACGTGCTGGCCCATGGCCCGCGCCACAGCGAGCGCCTGCTGGTGGACCCGTTCAACATTTACCTGCTGGTGCTGACCAGCTTCGTCGGGCTGACCACCTCGATCTTCTCGCGCCCCTACATGGAGCACGTCTGCCACCAGGGCCGCTGCAGTCCGCAGCGCATGCGCCTGTATCACAGCATGTTCCAGGCCTTCCTGTTCACCATGTTGCTGGCGCTGTCCACCAACAATCTGGGCGTGCTCTGGGTCTCGGTGGAGGGTGCCACCCTGGCGACCGTGCTACTGGTCTCGCTCTACCGTACGCCTGAATCCATCGAGGCGGCCTGGAAGTACTTCATCCTGTGCGGCGTGGGCATCGCCCAGGCGCTGTTCGGCACCGTGCTGCTGTACTTCGCCGCGCAGCACGTGGTGCCCAACGCCGAGGACGGACTCAACTGGCTGGTGTTGTACCAGCACGCGAAGGCGCTGAGCCCCACCGTGATGGGCCTGGCCTTCGTGTTCCTGCTGGTCGGCTACGGCACCAAGGTGGGCCTGGTGCCGCTCCACCAGTGGCTGCCGGACGCCCACTCCGAGGGCCCCACGCCGATGTCCGCGGTACTCTCCGGCCTGCTGCTGAACGTGGCCCTGTATGCCGTGGTGCGGGTCAAGATGCTCACCGACGGAGCACTGGCCGCCTCCGATCATCCGCACATGGCCGGCTACCTGCTGATGGGCTTCGGCATGACCTCCTTCCTGGTCGCGGGGCTGTTCCTGCACCGCCAGCGCGACATCAAGCGCCTGTTCAGCTATTCCTCCATCGAACACATGGGGCTGGCCACCTTCGGCTTCGGCATCGGCGGCCCGCTGGGCACCTTCGCCGCCCTGTTGCACATGCTGGTGCACTCGATCACCAAGTCCTCGATCTTCATCACCGTGGGACACGCCTCGCACATCGCCGGCACCCAGGCCATCGACCACATCCGCGGCCTGATCCGCACCCAGCCCTCGGTGGGCTGGGGGCTGCTGTTCGGCGTGGCGGCGATCGCCGGCTTCCCGCCCTTCGGCGTGTTCACCAGCGAGTTCCTGCTGCTCAGCGCCACCATGCAGAGCTGGCCCTGGCTCACCGTGAGCCTGCTGGTGGGCCTGGTGGTGGCTCTCGCGGGGCTGTTCCGCCATCTGCATCCCATGGTGTATGGCGCCGCGCCCGAGGGGCAGAGTGCGGTCAAGGTCAACATGGTGCCGGTCGCGGTGCACCTGGCACTGGTGCTGTGGATCGGCCTGTCCATTCCCGCCTTCCTCGCCGACTGGCTGGATCAGGCGGTGCGGCTGATCGCCGGGGAGGGTCTGCTGTGAGCCGCTTCGACTGGCTGTCCGAGTATCTGGCCGAGCTGGAGGACGAGCACATCGTCGTCCACTCCGGCGACGCCCGCGCCCTGGCGCCGGCCCATCTGCTGCGCATCGACCCCGAGGACTGGGGCAAGGCCGCCGCGGTGGCGAAACAGATGGGGCTGCGCTGGGCCGGCATCTGGGGCGACGAGCAGGACGACGACATCGTGCTCTCGGCTGTGCTGGTCAACGCCGGCGACTATGTGGTGCTACGCACCGCGCTCCTGGCCGAGCACCCCGAGATCGCTTCCCACACCCCCCTCTATCCGGGCGCCGACCGCCTGGAGCGGCATCTCGCGGACATGCTGGGCGTGCGCTTCGTCGATCACCCCGATCCGCGCCGCTGGACCCGCCACCGCGCCTGGGGAGAGGACGAACATCCGCTGCACCACGGCTTCCCGGTCGAGGGCCATCCGCCGGCGCGCACGCCCGCGGACGCCGACTATCCCTTCGAGCCCATCCAGGGCGCCGGGGTGTACGAGATCCCGGTGGGCCCGGTGCACGCCGGCATCATCGAGCCGGGGCACTTCCGCTTCCAGGCGGCGGGCGAGCCCATCCTGCGCCTCGAGGAACGCCTGGGCTATGTCCACAAGGGCATCGAGAAGATCGCCGTGGGGCGCGACGCCGAGGGCCTGGCGCGTCTCGCCGGACGGGTCTCCGGCGACAGCACCGTGGCCCATGCCTGGGCCGCCTGCCAGGCCCTGGAACGCGCCTGCGGCGTGGAGCCGCCGATGCGCGCGGCGCTCATCCGCGGCATCCTGTGCGAGCGCGAACGGGTGGCCAATCACCTCGGCGACATCGGCGCCATCTGCAACGACGTCGGCTTCGCCTTCGCCCAGATGCAGTGCCAGGCCCTGCGCGAGACCTGGCAGCGGCGCAACATGGACCTCACCGGCCATCGTCTGCTGATGGACCGGGTGATCCCCGGCGGGGTCGCCCTCGACCTGGACGCCGCCGCCATCGCCACCCTGCGCGCCGACCACGAACGGCTACGCGAACAGCTGCGCCCCCTGTTCGACATCATCAACGACAACCCCTCGCTGGAGGACCGGCTGCTCACCACCGGCCGCCTGTCGCCGGAGAGCGCCCGCGAGCTGGGTGCCAGCGGCTATGTGGGCAAGGCCTCCGGACAGGCCATCGACCTGCGCGCCGAGGGCCTGTATGCCCCCTACACCCGCCTGCAGTTCAACATCGCCCTGTCCGAGGCGGGCGACGTGGCCGCGCGCGTGGCCATCCGCCAGGAGGAGGTCTTCAGCAGCCTCAACCTGATGGACGAGATGCTCGGCATGCTGGAGAAGCAGAGCGATCAGGAGATCCGCGTCGACCTGCCGGAATGCAGCGGCGGCGAGGGCCTGGGACTGGTGGACGGCTGGCGCGGGGAAATCGTCACCTATGTCCGGCTGGACGAGGAAGGCCGGGTGGCCCGCTTCTTCGCCCGCGATCCGAGCTGGTTCACCTGGCCGGCGCTGGAGCGCATCGTGCTGGGCAACATCGTGCCCGACTTCCCGGTGTGCAACAAATCGGTCAACGGCTCCTACTCGGGGCACGATCTGTGAGGACCCGACCATGATGCGCATACTCAACCGAATCGGCGCCACCGGAACCCTCACCGAAGACGGCCCGGACCTGCACGATCCCGGGATCGAGGCCCTGGGCGCCGAACTCAAACGCGCCATCGACGCCCGCTTCGACGGCAGCCTCGCCATCCGCGAGGTGGACGCCGGCTCCTGCAACGCCTGCGAGCTGGAGATCCACGCCCTCAACAATCCCTACTACGACATCGAACGCTTCGGGGTGCACTTCGTAGCCTCACCACGCCACGCCGACGTGCTGCTGGTCACCGGC
>CAZVIG010000191.1:0-4957 GCA_964627395.1 uncultured Sedimenticola sp. | reverse complement strand
TCTGGCAGTCGGTCACCGGTTCCCTGGAGCCGGGCGAGAGCCCGCGCATGGCGGCGCGCCGCGAGCTGTGGGAGGAGACCGGCTTCGATGCCGGCATCCGGCTGCTGGACCTGCGCGAGGAGCGCCGTTTCCCGATCGTGCCGCCCTGGCGCGCGCGCTACGCACCTGAAGTGCACAGCAACCTGGAGCACTGGTTCCTGGCCTGCGTGCCGGGACGACGGATGCCGCATCTCGCCACCTCCGAGCACCGCCGTTATCTGTGGCTACCGGCGCGGGAGGCGGCGCGGCGGGTCTTTCCTGGACCAACCGCGAGGCGATCGAGCGCTGGTGCGGACGCTGCCGCTGAGCGGTCTCAGCCGCGCGGCGGCGGGGGCGGATTGGGCGAGTTGGGCACGATGGCCACCTCGTCGCCCGGCTCCAGGCGGGTGAAGGGCTCGGCGAACTGCTTGTTCACCGTCACCCGCACGTGTTCCGGGGCCAGCAGGTAGCCGCGCTCTCCTTTCACCCGCTGCAGCCAGCCCAGCAGGGTCTCCACGTCGTCCACCGTGGGCGGCGGGGTCAGCTCCTCGGCCTCGCGGCGCATCTTCTGCGCCAGATAGTTGAAATAGAGCACCCGGATGCGCCGCTCCGACTCCGGCCGGTCGCCGAGGCGGTCGCCCTGGCGGCTGTAGCCGGCGGCGGCGAGGCGGGCCAGATAGGCCTGCCAGTCGCGTGCCTGGTTGACGCCCAGGTCGTAGAGGGTCTCCCAGGAGTAGATGCTGGTGTCGTGGCCGTCGTCGAAGACGATGCGCACCGCATAGGTGCCCTGGGGTTCGATGCGCTCGATGTTCACCTGCTCCTTGCCGATGATCGGGGCCTCGCCGGCCTGCTCCTCGGCGGCGCGCGCATGCACCCGCAGGTACTCGCAGGGGTAGGTGAAGGTGCTGCCGTCGGAGAAGCCGATCTCCAGCAGACGGGACTTGCGGTGCAGCTTGATCTCGGTGGGTACCGGGTGTTCGGTGTTCTCGCTCATGATGCACTCGCGGCTCGGTTCGACGGGGGGCGAATGCTGGCATGCGCGGCGCGCCGGTTCAACCTGCCGCGGCTGGGGGCAAGAGGAGATTCAGGCGGCCTGGCGGCGCAGCGCCTCCAGGGACGCTATCAGGTCGCGCCCGGCCGCCTGGAAGGTCTCGAAGCCGCTGGCGCCGAGGCTGCCGTGGTCGCCGTAGAGCACCCCGAGGGGGCGGCCCTGGAGGTGCAGGGACATGGCGTAGAAGCCCTTTTCGGCGGTCTCGTCCAGGGGCAGGGCCTCCAGATAGGGGGCGTAGCGGTCGCGGTTGTCGGCGCGGATCCAGACCGCGCCCGGCTTCGCCAGCAGCAGCGCGAACAGATGCTTGCGGCGCGCGGGCAGGACCAGGCGGCGCAGCGGGTGGTCCGCTTCCAGCCCCAGCGCCAGGCGGGTGCGCAACTGGCGGCGGTCGCGGTCCGGCATCACCAGCAGCACTCGGCCCAGGCCGGTGGTCTGCTGGACCCGCCGCAGCCCGGTGGTGAGCACCTCCGCCAGACCCGGCCGGGAAGGCGCCGCGGGGGCGGCCCGGCGCTTCCGCAACGGCGGCAGCTCCACCTCCTCCTCGCCGCCGGGCAGCAGGATCAGCTCGCGCGCCGGCAGCGGATAGCCGTAGGCCGGGACGCCGAGGCCTGGTGGCACCGCCTGGCGGTGCCACCAGGCCTCGGCGTCCCGGTGATGATGGGGCAGCAGGCCGGCCAACACCTCGGCGTGCAGGCGGGATTCGGTCTCCGGCCAGCCGGCGGCGGCCACCAGGGCCAGGCGCACCGCCAGGGAGACGCTCTGCGGCAGGCGGCTGGCGGGATCCCAGTCGCCGGCCACCTCGCGCGCCAGGCGCGGCAGGCTCCATTCGATGGCCAGAAGCCGGTTCACCTCCTTGAGGGGCCGGCGCAGCTCGGCGGTAAAGGCGGTGGAGAAGCCCACCCCGTCGCGCATCGCATTGGTGGCGCGGGCGGCGGCCTCGAAGTCGGTGGTCCACAGCGCCAGCACCGCCGGGTGCTGGAGCAGGGCGGCGACGCGCATCTCCACCGGGTGGCCGAAGCCCATCAGGCGGCCGATATGCTCGGCGTACCAGCCGGCATGCGCCGCCTGGCTGTAGGCGAAGGCGGGGGAGAGGATGTGCTGCAGCGGCCTGGCGCGCATCTCCGGCAGTTTTTCGAAGGCCTGGCGGAAGGCCTCGCGGCCGATCAGCGAGAGGGCGTGTGCCGGCCCGGTGAGTTCGTCCACCGCGCCGCGCCGCAGGCGCTCGGTGGCGCGGTACAGGGCCAGGGTGGCGGCGGGATCGCATAGCAGCACCGCCTCTAGCTGGGCATTGGTGCTGCGCGGGCTGGCCAGCAGGGCGCGCACCTGGCGCGCGGTGTGCGGCATCACCGGCAGGCGGGCCTTGGCGAGGATGGAGAGGGTGTGCGGCATGGATCCCATACGGCTGCTGTCTGCTCCCGGCATCGGCCGTGCGGGTACGAACTTGAGCGGGGGTGGCGTAAAATCCCGCCATAAGCCCGATTCCAGCTCAAGCAAGAGGTATTCCATGGCAGGTCACAGCAAGTGGGCCAACATCAAGCACAAGAAGGCCGCCAACGACAAGAAGCGCGGCAAGCTCTGGTCGAAACTGATCCGTGAGGTGACGGTGGCGGCCAAGCAGGGGGGCGGCGATCTGGATTCCAACCCCCGCCTGCGCCTGGCGGTGGACAAGGCCAAGGGCGCCAACATGCCCAGCGACACCATCGAGCGCGCCATCAAGCGCGGCGCCGGCGGCGAGGAGGAGGGCAACTTCGACGAGATCCGCTACGAGGGCTATGCCCCCGGCGGCATCGCGGTGATCGTGGACTGCCTCACCGACAACCGCAATCGCACCGCCTCGGAGGTGCGCCACGCCTTCACCAAGCACGGCGGCAACCTGGGCACCGACGGCTCGGTGGCCTACATGTTCCGCAAGCGCGGGGTGATCAGCTTCGCCCCCGGCGCGGATGAGGACGCCATCATGGAGGCGGCGCTGGAGGCCGGCGCCGAGGACGTGGTGAGCAACGACGACGGCTCGGTGGACGTGTACGCCGAGCCGGCCGATTTCGAGCAGGTCAAGCAGGGCCTGCTGGACGCCGGCCTGGAGCCGGCCAACGCGGAGATCACCTTCGAGGCGGATACCCTGGTGGCGGTGGAGGGCGAGCAGGCCCAGAAGCTGCTGAAGATGATCGACTTCCTCGAGGACCTGGACGACGTGCAGGAGGTCTACACCAACGCCGACATCCCCGAAGAGGCCTACGAGGCCGCCGGCTGAGGTGCGCATCCTGGGGATCGATCCCGGCTCGCGGGTGACCGGCTACGGGGTCATCGACAGCGACGGCCGCCAGAGCCGTCACGTCGCCAGCGGTTGCGTGCACACCCGCTCTCCGGATCATCCCGGCCGCCTGGGCGAGATCTTCCGCGCCCTGGCGGCGGTGATCCGCGAGCACGGCCCGCAGCAGGTGGCGGTGGAGCAGGTGTTCATGGCGCGCAACGCCGGCGCCGCCCTCAAGCTGGGGCAGGCGCGCGGCGCGGCCATCGTGGCGGCGGTGAGTCTCGACCTGCCGGTGTTCGAATACAGCCCCCGCTCGGTGAAGCAGGCCCTGGTGGGCAAGGGCGGCGCGGAGAAGGAACAGGTGCAGTACATGGTGCAGTTGCTGCTGGGGGTCCGCGACGAGATGGCCCTGGACCAGTCGGACGCCCTGGCGGTGGCGCTGTGCCACGCCCACAGCCAGGCACTGAACGCGCGTCTGGAGGGGCGCCGGTGATCGGGCGTCTGTGCGGACGGGTGGTGGAGCGCCAGCCGCCCTTTCTGCTGCTGGACGTGAATGGCGTGGGCTACGAGATCGAGGCGCCCATGTCCACCTTCTACGCCCTGCCGGCGGACGACCGGCCGGTGACCCTGCACACCCATCTGGCGATCCGTGACGACGCCCATGTGCTGTACGGCTTCGCCAGCGTCGGCGATCGCGCGCTGTTCCGCGCCCTGCTCAAGGTGAGCGGGGTGGGGGGCAAGATGGCGCTGGCCATCCTCTCGGGGATGAGCGCGGACGAGTTCGCGCTGGCGGTGCAGGCGGGTGACACCGCCGCGCTGGTGCGCCTGCCCGGGGTGGGCAAGAAGACCGCCGAGCGTCTGATCGTGGAGATGCGCGACCGCCTGGAGGCTCCCGCGGGTGGGACGCCGGTGCTGGCCGCCGCCAGCGGCGGTGCGGCGCCCCCCGCCGGCTCGCCCCTGGACGATGCCCTGGCGGCGCTGCTGGCCCTGGGCTATCGCCCCGCGGAGGCGCAGCGCATGCTCGAGGGGGTGGATCCCGAGGGGTTGAGCACCGAACAGATCATCAAGGCGGCGCTGCAGGGGAACGGCTGATGCCCCATAATGCCCGCGCAAGCGCCACCCGGAACCTGCCATGAACGATCCCGAGCGACTGGTCACCGCCGAGGCCGCCTCCGAGGACGCGGTCATCGACCGCGCCATCCGGCCCCGCACCCTGGCCGAGTACGTGGGCCAGCCGGCGGTGCGCGAGCAGATGGAGATCTTCATCCCCGCCGCGCGCGACCGCGGCGAGGCGCTGGACCATGTGCTGATCTTCGGCCCCCCGGGGCTGGGCAAGACCACCCTGTCGCACATCATCGCCAACGAGATGGGGGTCAACCTGCGCCAGACCTCCGGCCCGGTGCTGGAGAAGCCCGGCGACCTGGCGGCGCTGCTCACCAACCTGGAGCCGCGCGACGTGTTGTTCATCGACGAGATCCACCGCCTCAGCCCGGTGGTGGAGGAGGTGCTGTATCCGGCGATGGAGGACTACCAGCTCGACATCATGATCGGCGAAGGCCCGGCGGCGCGCTCGATCAAGGTCGATCTGCCGCCCTTCACCCTGGTGGGCGCCACCACCCGCGCCGGCCTGCTCACCT
>CAZVIG010000190.1:3989-4978 GCA_964627395.1 uncultured Sedimenticola sp. | reverse complement strand
CCATGTCGCGGTGGGTCAGCTTGAACCAGGCGCGGGCGAAGGCGTCGGCGAAGGCCGCCGGGTCGTCGCGGAAGCGGCGGGCGATGCGTGCGTATTCGGGATCCATGCGCATCGCCATGTCGGCGTCGGTCATGATGATGGACACGCGCTCGGAGGGATCGTCCACCTGGGGCGCATGGTTGTCCGCGGTGGCGGTCTTGGGCGTCCACTGCCAGGCGCCGGCCGGGCTCTTGACCAGCTCCCATTCGTTGTCGAACAGCACCTCCAGATAGCTGGTGTCCCAGGTGACGGGCGTCGGGGTCCAGGGGCCTTCGAGCCCGCTGCTGATGGTGTCTCGGCCCTTGCCCGTGCCGTGGCGGCTGCGCCAGCCGAGGCCCTGCTCCTCCAGCGGCGCGGCCTCCGGCTCCGGACCGACCAGCTCGGGATCGCCGGCGCCGTGACACTTGCCGAAGGTGTGACCGCCGCAGGTCAGGGCGACGGTCTCCTCGTCGTTCATTCCCATGCGGGCGAAGGTCTCGCGCACCTCGCGGGCGGTGGCCAGCGGATCGGGACTGCCGCCGGGGCCCTCGGGGTTGACGTAGATGAGGCCCATCTGCACCGCGGCGAGCGGGTCTTCCAGCTCGCCCCCGTCGGGGTGACGCCGGTCGTCCAGCCAGGCCTCCTCCAGGCCCCAGTAGATGTCCTTTTCCGGCTCCCAGATGTCCTCACGGCCGGCGCCGAAACCGAAGGTCTTCAGCCCCATGGATTCGAGGGCGACGTTACCGGCGAGCACCAGCAGGTCGGCCCAGGAGATGCGGCGGCCGTATTTCTGCTTGATGGGCCAGAGCAGGCGCCGGGCCTTGTCGAGATTGACGTTGTCCGGCCAACTGTTGACCGGCGCGAAACGCTGGTTGCCGCTGCCGGCGCCGCCGCGACCGTCCTGGATGCGGTAGGTGCCCGCGCTGTGCCAGGCCATGCGGATGAAGAAGGGACCGTAGTGGCCGTAGTCG
>CAZVIG010000190.1:2854-3979 GCA_964627395.1 uncultured Sedimenticola sp. | reverse complement strand
GCCTTGAGGGCGTCGTAGTCCAGCTCGGCGAAGACCCGCCGGTAGTCGAAGTCAGAACCGGTGGGGGCCGAGGCCGGGGCGTGCTGACGCAGGATGTCCAGGCGCAGGCGCTGGGGCCACCAGTCCTCGTTGCTGCGGACCTCGCCGCTGGCGGCGGTATGGAAGGGGCATCGTTCGGTGGTCATGGGATCCTCCTGTGGCGGTGGCCATCTGTTCGTTGACTGTGTCTTCGAGTATGGTCAGCCCCAGGAATTAGCCCAATTGATTTAATTGCAATGCGTGATAGCTAAAAGCTAACGTCGCTGGCGGCGGCTTTTGCCGCCCGGTGCCGGGCGGATAGAATCCCCCGCTGCAATCCTGCCGAATCCCACCGGACCCCTCCCACCGTGGCCACCGATCCCCACCATCGCCCGCCCTTGCATAAACCGCTCAGGCACGACGACATCGCCGCCGAATGTGGTGAGCGCTATTTCGAGCGGGGCATGCGCTATTTCGCGGATGAACGGGTGCTCGAGATCGACCGGCTGGAGTGGCGCGAGATCGACAGAACCCCCGTCGTTTCTTTCGTGGCGACGGTCGTCGGATCCGGCCGCAGACACTATCACCAGGAGATCAGTATCCGGTGGATTGGTGAGGCGGCCGTCATCGAGGGCTATTGCAGTTGCCCCATGGAGTTCAATTGCAAGCATGTGGCCGCGGCCTGCCTGGCCTTTTCCGAGCACTACCTCGGCGCCTCTGCAGGCACCGCGAACTCGGCCGAAGGCTGGCTGAGCGCACTCCAGGCCGCAGGCCGGAAGGCCGCCACCCCGTCGCTGCCCGAGCCCGGCGAGACCTTCGTTTTCTACCTGCTCACCCCCGGCAAGGCGCCGGGCCGGGTCGTGGCACACGTCGGCACGGTGCGACGCAAGAAGCGAGGCGGCCTGGGCAAACCCACGCCACGCACCCTCTACGACCTGCAGAACCCTTTTCACGGGGGACGCCATGTGTCGAAGGGCGACCACGAGATCATCCACGCCCTGGCACTGAGCGACCCCAATGGCTGGAATTCCGTACAGGTCCAGGGCGTGCCCGGAGGCATGGCGCTCAGACGCATGGCCGAGAGCGGGCGCTGCTACTGGGAGCACC
>CAZVIG010000190.1:0-2754 GCA_964627395.1 uncultured Sedimenticola sp. | reverse complement strand
GCGCTGCTACTGGGAGCACCTGGATGACGAAAACACGCTGCGCTGGAGCGAACACAAGGCGCCCCTGAAACTGGAATGGCGTGAGGACGGCCAGGGACGATTTTACCTGATCGTGGAACCGGATGGCGCAGACAGGGTCCTGGCGACCGATCCACCGCATTACCTGAATATCTCCGAAAACACGATCGGCCCGCTCGATAGCGGCGGCTTCACCAGCGAGCAACTGCTCTCGCTACTCGTCGCACCGGCGCTCAGCCGGAAGAATGCGGTCGAATTCAGTCGCACCCTGCTGCTGAACTATCCAGACCTCGCCCTGCCGCCGCCTGTGGAGATAGCGGTCGGCGAACTCTCCGATGTCACCCCCACGCCGGTTCTGACGCTTCAGCAGGGGATGCTGCAAGGGGTGCCGGTCCATCTGGCACAACTCGAGTTCGACTACCAGGGCCATCGGGTGGCCGCCTTCCCCGCGCCCGCCTGCCAGACGCTGGAAGCGCCGGATGGCCTGCTCCGCATCCATCGTGACCTGGACGCCGAACGGCTCGCCAAGGAACGCCTGCTGGCACTGGACATGCTGCCTCTGCGCGAGACCAGCGGCACGGGGCTGGCCTTCCATTTCCCCGACGAGCGCCCCCTGGAGAACATCGCCCGCTGGCACCGCTTTCTGGAGGAAACCTGTCCCGAGCTGGAGGCCGCCGGCTGGCGGATCATGCGGGACGAGGAGCTGTTCCAGCTCGCCTTCGACGAGCCCGAGGGCTGGCACGGGGAACTGGACGAATCGGCCGACAACGGCTGGTTCGACATGGCCCTGACAGTGGAGCTGGACGGCGAGGAACTGCCGCTGCTCCCCCTGCTAGGCCCGGTACTGGAGGCCTACGACCCGGAGACCCTCCCCGAAAAGGTGGCCGTCCCCCTGGATGAGCATCGCTACCTGATGGTCCCGGGCGCCGCACTCAGGCCCTGGATGGAGGTGCTGATCGAGCTGTTCGACCGCGCGCCGCCCAACGAAGACAAGCTGCGCCTGTCGCGCTTCGATTCGGCCCGCCTGGCCGAGATGGAAGCGCAGAGCGACATCCAATGGCGGGGCGGCGAGGCGATCCGCCGGCTGGGGCAGCGGCTGCGCGACTTCCGCAACATCGCACAAATACCGCCACCGCAGGGCTTCACCGGCAAACTGCGCGCCTACCAGCAGCAGGGCTACGACTGGCTGCATTTTCTGCGCGAATACGAACTCGGCGGCATCCTCGCCGACGACATGGGGCTGGGCAAGACGGTGCAGACACTGGCCTTTCTCGCCAGCCTGAAAGAAGGCGGCAGGCTCGACCGCCCCGCCCTGGTGGTCGCTCCCACCAGCCTGATGGGCAACTGGGCGCGCGAGGCGGCGCAGTTCACGCCCAGCCTGCGGGTGCTGGTGCTGCACGGCCCCGAGCGCCATGAACGCTATCTCCGGATCCCCGAACACGACCTGGTGCTGACCACCTATCCCCTGCTGCCCCGCGACCAGGAAAAACTGCTGGAACAGCGGTTCTCCCTCTTGGTTCTGGACGAGGCGCAGACGATCAAGAACGCCAAGTCCCAGGCCGCCCAGATCGTGCGTCGCATCCATGCCGACCAGCGCCTGTGCCTCACCGGCACCCCCATGGAAAACCACCTCGGAGAACTCTGGGCCCAGTTCGACTTCCTGATGCCGGGCTTTCTCGGAGACTCGGCGCGTTTCAAGCGCCTCTATCGCACACCGATCGAGCAGCGAGGCGACCAGGATGCCCAGGCCCGCCTGGCGCGCCGGGTCGCTCCCTTCATGCTGCGCCGCCGCAAGGACGAGGTGGCCACCGAACTGCCGCCCAAGACCGAGCTGATCCGCAGCGTGCCGCTGGGCAAGACCCAGGCCGCCCTGTACGAGTCCATCCGCGCGAGCATGGAAAAGAAGGTGCGCGACGCCATCGCCGCCAAGGGGCTGGCGCGCAGCCACATCACCATCCTGGACGCCCTGCTCAAACTGCGTCAGGTCTGCTGCGACCCCAGGCTGCTGAAACTGAAACAGGCCCAGAAGATCGGGCAGTCGGCCAAGCTGGAGATGCTGATGGAACTGCTGCCGGAGATGCTGGAAGAAGGACGGCGCATCCTGCTGTTCTCCCAGTTCACCAGCATGCTGGGGCTGATCGAGAAGGAACTGAAGGCGCGCAGCATCACCTGGACCAAGCTGACCGGCCAGACCCGCAAGCGGGACGCGGCGATCGAGCGCTTCACCAGGGGCGAGGTGAACCTGTTCCTTATCAGCCTCAAGGCCGGCGGGGTCGGGCTCAACCTCACCGCCGCCGATACCGTGATCCTCTACGACCCCTGGTGGAACCCGGCGGTGGAATCTCAGGCCATGGACCGCGCCCACCGCATCGGCCAGGACAAGCCGGTCTTCGTCTACAAGCTGCTCACCGAAGGGACGGTGGAGGAACGCATCCTGGCGCTGCAGGAACGCAAGAAGGCCCTGGCCGAGGGCATCTACCGCAAGAAGGGCGGCGCGGGCGAACAGCTCACCCCGGACGATCTGGAGGTGCTGTTCGAGCCCTTGGAGTGAGCGATTCGCGCGCGGCAGGCGGTTCCGCCCGAACGAGCGGCTCAGGGTGAGAAAAACCCCGGCACAGGGCCGGGGTGGCGTTTCCCCCTCCCGGCCTCCCCCGCGAGCGAGGGAGGGATTGGAAGGAGGCGTCGGTTGCAGTGCCTCAGAAGTCCATGCCTGCGCCCATGTCGGGGGCGGCGGCT
>CAZVIG010000189.1:0-4981 GCA_964627395.1 uncultured Sedimenticola sp. | reverse complement strand
GCACGCCGCCGCCCGTAATGGCTGCATGATACCGCAACCGGCATCGCGGCGACCCGCTTTCTCAGTGCGCGGCCCACTGCACCGAGTTGAGGTCGATGCCCTCCTTGTACATGTCCCACAGGGGGCTCAGCTCGCGCAGGCGCTCCACCTGCTTGCGCACCTGGGCGATGACGTAGTCGATCTCCTCCTCGGTGGTGAAGCGACCGAGGGTGAAGCGCAGCGAGCTGTGCGCCAGCTCGTCGTTGCGTCCCAGGGCGCGCAGCACATAGCTGGGCTCGAGGCTGGCCGAGGTGCAGGCGCTGCCGGAGGAGACCGCGATGTCCTTGAGCGCCATCATCAGGCTCTCGCCCTCGACGAAATTGAAGCTGATGTTGAGGTTGCCCGCCACCCGGCGCTCCAAGTCGCCGTTGACATAGACCTCCTCCATGTCCTTGAAGCCCTCGTAGAGCTTGTTGCGCAGGCGCAGCAGCCGGGCGTTCTCCTCGGCCATCTCCTCCTTGGCGATGCGGAAGGCCTCGCCCATGCCCACGATCTGGTGGGTGGCCAGGGTGCCGGAGCGCATGCCGCGCTCGTGGCCGCCGCCGTGCATCTGGGCCTCGATGCGCACCCGCGGCTTGCGCCGCACATAGAGGGCGCCGATGCCCTTGGGGCCGTAGATCTTGTGCGCCGAGAAGCTCATCAGGTCCACCGGCATACGCGCCAGGTCGATCTCCACCTTGCCGGCGCTCTGCGCGGCATCGACGTGGAAGATCACGCCTTTTTCGCGGCAGATGGCGCCGATCGCCTCGATGTCCTGGATCACCCCGATCTCGTTGTTGACGTGCATCACCGAGGCCAGGATGGTGTCCTCGCGCAGGGCGTCGCGGAAGGCGTCCAGGTCCAGCAGGCCGTTGGGCTGCACATCCAGATAGGTGACCTCGTAGCCCTCGCGCTCGAGCTGGCGGCAGGTGTCGAGCACCGCCTTGTGCTCGGTCTTGACGGTGACGATGTGGCGGCCCTTCTTCTTGTAGAAGTGGGCCGCGCCCTTCAGCGCCAGGTTGTCGGATTCGGTGGCGCCGGAGGTCCAGACGATCTCCTTGGGGCTGGCGTTGACCAGCTCGGCCACCTGCTCGCGCGCCTCTTCCACCAGCTTCTCCGCGGCCCAGCCGAAGGGGTGGGAGCGCGAGGCCGGGTTGCCGAAGACGCCGTCCGGGGTGAGGCAGCCGCACATCTTGTCCGCGACCCGGGGGTCGCAGGGGGTGGTGGCGGAATAGTCGAGATAGATCGGGAGTTTCATGTGCTTGACCTCAAAATGCTACCGGGCCTGGGCCTTGAGTGAGTCGGCGGACACCGCGGGGGCCTTGTCCTCCTGACGCTGGGCGATCTCCTGCACCTCGCGGCGCTGCATCAGGTCGTCGAGGCTGATGCGGCTGAGGTAGTCATGGATGCGGTCGCTCAGGTCGTGCCACAGCTCGTGGGTGAGGCACTTCTGGTTGTCCTGGCAGTTGTGCGCGCCGCCGCAGCGGGTGGTGTCCACGTTCTCGTCCACCGCGGTGATGACCTCGGCGACCGAGATGTCGCTGGCGTCGCGCCCCAGGGTGTAGCCGCCGCCCGGACCGCGCACGCTGCTCACGAGCTGGCGCTTGCGCAGGCGCGAAAACAGTTGTTCCAGATAGGAAAGGGAAATGCCCTGCCGCTGGGCGATGTCCGCCAGCGTGATCGGACCCTCGCCGTGATGAATCGCCAAATCCAGCATGGCGGTGACCGCATAGCGGCCCTTGGTGGTCAGTCTCACAGTTCAGGACTCCGTGCTTGGAATGCGCTGAACTATACATTGCCGACTAAATTAGTCAAGAATTCCCAAGCGCACGCTGCACCGGGTTTTAGCAGGGCCTGTACGTGCATGCAGAAGGGGCGAAAGGCCCTTCGGTGGCCGCCCGCTCACCCCTTGTCCTTGTCGGGATCCACGGCCTCGCCACCGCCCTCCCCGTCGTCCTCGTCGAGGTGCATGCGGCGCAGCTCTTCGGCGGTGGAGATGATCTCGCAGGAAGGCAGTTCGGGCATCTTCTCCATCCCCTCCGGCGGTTCCATGCCCATCGCGTGCATCGCCTCGCACATCTGCTTCAGCCGCGCCTCCACCACATGCAGATGGTCCAGCATGCAGTTGATGGCATGCGCCACCGGGTCGGGGGCGTCTCGGGTCACGCCATAGGCGTCGAAGCCCATCTTGCTGGCCAGCTTCTCGCGGTGGCTGGTGTCGGTCTTTTCGGCGCTGCGCTCGATCAGCCGTCCCGGCACCCCCACCACGGTGGCCCCGGGCGGCACCGGCTTGACCACCACCGCATTGGAGCCGATGCGCGCCCCGTCGCCGATCTCGATCGGCCCCAGCACCTTGGCGCCGGCGCCCACCACCACGCCGTTGCCCAGGGTGGGATGCCGCTTGCCCTTCTCCCAGCTCGTGCCCCCCAGAGTGACGCCGTGGTAGAGGGTGCAGTCGTCGCCGATCACCGCCGTCTCGCCGATCACCACGCCCATGCCGTGGTCGATGAAGAAACGCCGCCCGATGCGCGCCGCGGGATGGATCTCGATGCCGGTCAGCCAGCGCGCCAGGTGGGCGATGATGCGCGCCAGCCACTTCGCCCCCAGGTTCCAGGTGGCGTGCGCCAGGCGGTGGAACAGCAGGGCATGCACCCCCGGGTAGGTGGTGATGATCTCGAAGGTGGTGCGGGCGGCGGGATCGCGGTCGAACACCACCCGCAGGTCTTCACGAAGGTTCTCGAACATGGAGGTTCCCGGTTGCCTATGACTGGGAAGAAGAGGACTTGCTTATCAGCTTAGCAGTATCCGCCGCATCGTCGGAGCGCATCGACTTGCGCCCCTGGGCGGCGCTGAGGATGCCGCGCAGGATGTTCACCTCGCGCTCGTCCGGGCGGGCGCGGTGGAACAAGCGCCGCAGGCGCTGCATGATCCGCCCCTCGCGTCCCGGCTGCAAAAAGCCGATGTCGTGCAACGCCTGCTCCAGGTGCGCGAACAGCCCCTCCATCTGCGCCACCGAGGCGGGGGCATCGCCGCCGGCCTCCGCCGGGGCCTGGACGCCGCGGCGCAGCCAGCCCATATAGAGTTCGTAGCTGAGTACTTGTACCGCCATGGCGATGTTGAGGGAGGCGTGCTCCGGGTTCGCGGGGATGTGCACCAGGTGGCTGCAGCGGTCCAGCTCCGCGGCGGTGAGGCCGGTGCGCTCGCGTCCGAATACCAGCGCCACCGGGGCGCTGGCCGCCTGAGTCAGCGCCATGTCCGCCATCTCGCGCGGGTCCATCGCGGTCCAGATCCTGGAGCGCTGGCGTGCGCTGGCACCGATCACCAGCGGGCAGTCGCCCACCGCCGATTCAAGATCGGGCACCACCTGGGCGGCGGCGAGCAGATCCTCGGCGCCGGAGGCGCGCGCCTCGGCCTCCGGCGAGGGAAACACCTTGGGCCGCACCAGCACCAGGCGGCGCAGGCACATGTTCTTCATGGCACGCGCCACCGCCCCGATGTTGCCCGGGTGGGAGGTCTCGATCAGCACGACACGGATATTGTCCAGCATGGGGCGATTCTAACCCGCCCGTCGGCCGCCGCGGCGAAATGCCCTTTCTCATCGCCGCAGATAAGCGAGGTGGCCGGGCCGGGGCATTTGCCGTATCCTTCGCGCGCCATGAGCCCCACGACCAACATCGCCGTTCGCGCCGCCCGCCGGGCCGGCAGCATCCTGATGCGCTATTACGGGCGCATCGACAGCCTCACCATCAGCGAGAAACAGTCCAACGACTATGTCTCGGAGGTGGACCGCAACGCCGAGGCCGCGATCATCGAGGTGATCCGCCGCGCCTATCCCCATCACGCCATCCTTGCGGAGGAGAGCGGCGAACACAAAGGCAACGACTTCCTGTGGATCATCGATCCGCTGGACGGCACCACCAATTATCTGCACGGCTTTCCGCAGTTCTCCGTATCGGTCGCCCTGCAGCACCGCGGGCAACTGATCAGCGCGGCGGTGTACGACCCCCTGCGCGACGAGATGTTCACCGCCAGCCGCGGCGCCGGCGCCCTGCTCAACGATCGCCGGCTGCGGGTCAGCGACCAGAAAACGCTGAAGGGCGCCCTGATCGGCACCGGCATCCCCTTCCGCGATCAACGCTATCTGGACGAATACCTGGCGATGCTGAAGGCCATGGTGCGCGACACCGCGGGCATCCGCCGTCCCGGCTCCGCGGCCCTGGACTTCGCCTATGTGGCAGCCGGGCGGGTGGACGGCTTCTGGGAGCTGGGCCTGTCCGCCTGGGACTTCGCTGCCGGCGCCCTGCTGGTGCAGGAGGCGGGCGGGGCGGTGACCGATATCCGCGGCGGCAACCGCCATCTGGAGAGCGGCAACGTGGTGGCAGGCAACCTCAAGGTGCACCAGGCCATGCTCAAGACCCTGGAACCCCATCTGCCGGAGGCGATGCGCTACTGATACTGGGGTTTTCCCCGTTGCCGCCCTCCCCGCTCTATGCTTTCATCGGGTCCGAACAACAACAAGGGCCGCAGGCCCGAGGACCGGAGAGAGATGAAGCGACACATTACCGCCACCCTGATCCCCCCCGTGGGCGCCTGCCGCTACGGCTGCGGCACCAGTTGCGCCGCGCCCATCACCGTGTTCTGGCTGTTCGGCGTCATCAGCGTGGTCTACGGCCTGCTGGGCGGTCCCGCCAACGAGCCGGGCATCAGTTGGTACACCGTGGGCCTGGGCGTGGTGATGTGGGGCATCGCGGCGGTCTGGACCCTGGTCACCCTGCAGGGGGTGGAGGCCGACCGCTGTCACGACCTGTGGAGCCCGCGGGACCACCAGGTGGCCGCCGACGAGCGGGAGCCCGACCCCTTCGAGGAGGTCAAGAAGGCCCACTGAGGCCGGACCACCGACCCGACCGCCTCTTCCGTCGCGGCTGAAGCCGCTCCCACAATGGGCCACGGTGGCGAAACCCGC
>CAZVIG010000188.1:0-4984 GCA_964627395.1 uncultured Sedimenticola sp. | reverse complement strand
TTGACCTTGTCGCCGGTCAGGATGCGGATGTAGTGCTTGCGCATCTTGCCGGAGATGTGGGCGGTCACCACATGGCCGTTCTCCAGCTCCACCCGGAACATGGTGTTGGGGAGGGTCTCGATGACCGTCCCTTCCATTTCGATTACGTCTTCTTTTGCCATCTCGTCGTCCAGTTCTGATCGGCCCATGCCGATGATGGGCGCGGAGTATAGCAAAATCAGGGGCCGGCGAGTTCGGGGACCCGTATCGCCTCGCCCACGTCGAAACGTTTCCAGCGTTCCTCGCTGAACACCTCCAGGGGGCGGAAGTCGCCCTTGTAGCGCATCTTCTCGCTGTCGCGGATCCAGTAGCCCAGGTAGAGATAGGACAGCGCCTGCTCGCGGCACCGCTCGATCTGCGCCAGGATGGCGCGGGTGCCCAGGGAGCGGGCCGGCAGGTCCGGCTCGAAGAAGGTGTACACCGCCGAGAGGCCGTCGCTCACCCGGTCGGTGACCGCCACCGCCAGCAGGCGGTCCTCCTCCCGCAGTTCCAGGAAGCGGGTGTCGCACCAGTCGGCGACCAGGAAGTCGATATAGGACTCGGGGGAGGCATCCGCCATGCTGCCCCCGGGATGGCGGGCCCGGGTATAGCGCTGGTAGAGGGCGAAGTGTTCGTCGCGGAAGCCCGGCTCCCGTTCCACCAGGCGCAGGTCGCGGTTGGCCTTCAGCACCCGCCGGTGACGGCGCCGCGGCCGGAAGTCCGCCACCGGGATGCGCGCCGACAGGCACTGCCGGCAGGCAGGGCAGTGGGGGCGGTACACCAGGCCGCCGCTGCGCCGGAAGCCGCGCCGGATCAGCTCGCCATAGAGGGCGTTGCTGACGCCCAGGTCCGGGTCCAGGAGCAGACTCTGTTCCGTCTCCCGTGGCAGATAGCTGCACGGCTGGGGCGCGGACAGATACAGAGCCAGCCGGTACAGGTTCATTTCCCGCCTCCGGCGTGTTGCAGGCGGTCGCAGCTCAGCGGCGGCGCCTGCCAGACCTCCGGGGCCGGCGGCAGGCGCAGGGCGGCGCCCAGTTCGGCCAGAAAACGGCTGCGCGGGATCTCGCGCGCGCCCATGCGCGCCAGGTGGGGGTTGAAGACCTGGCAGTCGATCAGGGGGTAGCCGTATGCCTGCAGGCGCTCGCACAGATACACCATGACGATGCGCGAGGCGCTGGGCACCCGGCTGAACATGGATTCGCCGAAGAAGGCGCGTCCCAGGCTGACGCCGTACAGGCCGCCCACCAGGCGATCGGCCTGCCACAGCTCGAAGGAATGGGCATGCCCCAGTTCGTGCAGGCGCAGATAGGCCTGCTGCATCTCCGGCACCAGCCAGGTGCCCGGCTCGTCGCGGCGCGGCTCGGCACAGGCGCGGATCACCCCGGCGAAGTCGCTGTCGATGCGCAGCTCCAGGCCGCCACGGCGCAACTGGCGGCGCAGGCTGCGCGCCACATGCACCTCGGAGGGGTAGAGCACGGTGCGGGGATCGGGGCTCCACCAGAGGATGGGCTGGCCGTCGCTGTACCAGGGGAAGATTCCGCTGGCATAGGCATTGAGCAGGCGCTGGGGATGCAGGTCGCCGCCCACCGCGAGCAGGCCGTTGGGCTCCTCCTCGGCCAGCTCCGGGTCGGGGAAGTGCTGTTCCGGCGCGGTCTCGTCCAGGCGGTAGATCATGTATCCGTCCTGCGGTAGGGCGAATGCGCCATCATCTCGTCCATGTAGTCCTGCATGCCCTCGGTCTCGTGCACCAGGAATTGTTGCACGGCACGCGCGAAGCGCGCATCCGCCAGCCAGTGCGCCGACCAGGTGGGGGTGGGCAGGAAGCCCCGCGCCACCTTGTGCTCGCCCTGGGCGCCGGGCTCGAAGCGCGCCAGGCCGCGTTGCAGGCAGAAGTCCAGCCCCTGGTAGTAGCAGGTCTCGAAGTGCAGACTGTGGAAATGCTCGCGGCAGCCCCAGTGCCGGCCGTAGAGGCAGTCCCCGCCCACCAGGTTGAAGGCGGCGGCCACGCTGCGCCCGTCGTGGCGAGCCTGCACCAGCAGCACCTGTTCCGGGAGCGTCTCGGCCAGTTCCAGAAAGAACCCCAGCGACAGGGTGGGGACGCCGCCCTTGCGGTCGAAGGTGGACTCGTAGAGCTGGTGGAAGTCGGCCCAGTCCGCTTCCTGCGCGCTGTGGCCGTCGAGCAGGTGGAACTCGATGCCGGCCTCGGCGGCGCGGCGCCGCTCGCGGCGGATGTTCTTGCGCTTGGCATGGCTGAGGCTGGCCAGGAAGTCGTCGAAGTCGCGCCAGCCGCGATTGTGCCAGTGGAACTGGCAGCCGGTGCGCCGCAGCCAGCCTTCTCGCTCCAGAAAGTCGGTTTCCTCGTCCCGGGTGAACAGCCAGTGGACCGAGGAGCAGCCCTCGGCGCGTGCCAGCTCCAGCGCCGTCTCCAGGAGCAGCCGGCGCAGCGCCGGCGGCGCCTCGGGCGCCAGCAGCAGCTTGGGCCCGGTGGCGGGGGTATAGGGCGAGGCGCTCACCAGCTTGGGGTAGTACTCCAGGCCGTTGCGCCGGTAGGCGTCCGCCCAGCTCCAGTCGAACACGAACTCGCCGTAGGAGTTGAACTTCAGGTACAGGGGGCAGGCCGCCAGCAGGGTGCCTTGGGCGTCGCGGACCGTCAGGTGGCGCGGCAGCCAGCCCCAGGCCTCGCCCAGGCAGCCGTTGCGCTCCAGCGCCAGCAGGAACTCGTGGCGCAGAAAGGGGTAGGGGGAGACCCCCAGGCGGTTCCATTCGGCGGCGTCCAGGCGGCCGATGTCGTCGAGGATCTCGACCTGCCAGGCCGGTGCCCGGGAAGCGTCAGTCTTTTTGTCGCACATCGGGATAAAGGTTCCTCGCCCGCGGCCGATAGAGGCGGCATGATGCAAGATACGCTCAATCTGCCGGTCGGCGCGACCGTGCAGTTACAGCTCACCCTGCCCGAGAACGCGCCCCGTGAACTGGTGCGGGTGATCGGCTACCTGCCCGAGGCCAGCCTGGTGGTCAGCGCGCCCACCAACGCCGAGGGCAAGTTCAAGATCGTGCGCGAGGGCCAGGTCTACAAGGTGCGCATGCTGCGCGGCGACAGCGTCGTGGGCTTCGAGTCACGGGTGCTGGCCGCGCCGGTCAAACCCTACCCCCATCTGCACCTGCAATACCCGCGCGAAGTGGAGCAGATCGTGGTGCGCAGCTCGGCCCGGGTGGTCACCGACCTGGCGTGCCGGGTGCGCAACACCGCGCAGCCGGACAGTGCCGAGCATTTCCATCCCGCGCGCATCGTGGATCTCAGCGAGACGGGCGCCCGGGTGGCCGCCGATGCGCCGCTCGGCGAACCGGGCGACATGCTGCAACTGGTGTTCGGCCTGGACGTGCTGGACAAGCAGGAGGAGATGAGCCTGGTCGGCGACCTGCGGGGCGTGAACGAGCGCCGCCGCCGCGCGGGCGAGCGGACCCTGGTGCAGCATCACCACGGGGTCCAGTTCCGCGCGGTCAACCGCTTCCAGCAGGTGCTGCTCCATGCCTGGGTGATGGAGCGGCTGGCCAGCGGCGGCGGCGACCTGGGCTGAAGGCGTTCAGTCGCCGCCGGCCTCCAGGGCGTCGAGGTATTTCTCCGCATCCAGCGCCGCCATGCAGCCGGTGCCCGCCGAGGTGACCGCCTGGCGATAGACGTGGTCCATGACATCGCCGGCGGCGAACACCCCTTCCACCGAGGTGGCGGTGGCGTTGCCCTCGGTGCCGCTGCGGACCTGGATGTAGCCGCCGTTCATCTCCAGTTGTCCCTCGAAGATGGCGGTGTTGGGCTTGTGGCCGATGGCGATGAAGATGCCCTGCAGCGGGATCTCCTTGGTGGAGCCGTCCAGGGTGCTCTTGATGCGCATCCCGGTGACCCCGCTGTCGTCGCCCAGCACCTCGTCCAGGACGTGATTCCACTCGATGGTGATGTTGCCGTTTTCGGCCTTCTCGAAGAGCTGCTTCTGCAGGATCTTCTCCGCCCGCAGGGCGTCGCGGCGGTGCACCAGCACCACCTCCGAGGCGATGTTGGACAGGTACAGCGCCTCCTCCACGGCGGTGTTGCCGCCGCCGATCACCGCCACCTTCTGGCCGCGATAGAAGAAGCCGTCGCAGGTGGCGCAGGCGGAGACGCCGCGCCCCTTGAACTTCTCTTCCGAAGGCAGCCCCAGATACTGCGCCGAGGCGCCGGTGGCCACGATCAGGGCGTCGCAGGTGTATTCGCTGCTGTCGCCTTTGAGACGGAAGGGGCGGTTCTTCAGGTCCACCTCGGTGATGTAGTCGAAGATGATCTCGGTATCGAAGCGCTCGGCGTGGCGGCGCATGCGGTCCATCAGGTCCGGTCCCTGCACGCCGTCCGGGTCGCCGGGCCAGTTGTCCACGTCGGTGGTGGTCATGAGCTGACCGCCCTGTTCCATGCCGGTGATCAGCACCGGGTTGAGGTTGGCGCGGGCGGCGTACACGGCGGCGGTATAGCCGGCGGGGCCGGAACCGAGGATGAGCAGGCGGCAGTGCTTGGTTTCGCTCATGGGATACTCCTTGAAAGCGGGGAGGTGCTAGAGTCCGAGAGGACCCCAGACCGGGCCGAAAGATTGCGCGCCATACTACTTTGCGACTTGCCAGGAGGTAAAGCCGATGGGCCGATGCGTGGGAGTGCCGAAGGAGATCAAGCCGCTGGAGGGCCGGGTGGCGCTCACCCCGCCGGTGGCGGCGGAGCTGGTGCGGGCCGGACACCGGGTCTGCATCGAACAGGGGGCAGGCGAGGCCAGCGGCTATGCCGACGACGCCTACCGCGCGGCGGGGGTGGAGATCCTGCCCGATGCCGACGCCCTGTATGCCACCGCCGAGCTGCTGGTGAAGGTGAAAGAGCCGGTGGGGCCCGAGCTGGAGCGGCTGCGGCGCGACCAGATCCTGTTCTCCTACCTGCACTTGGCGGCCAATCCGGAGC
>CAZVIG010000187.1:0-4987 GCA_964627395.1 uncultured Sedimenticola sp. | reverse complement strand
GGTGATGCAGGGCTTCCGCGAGGCGCATCCCGGCGTCCGACTCGCCGAGACCGATACCACCGCCACGGTCCCGGCAGCCACGGGATCGAGCCGCTCGGTCGCTGAAGCACCGCCGGCATCCGACCCGCCGGCGGCCTCGCCGGTCTCCGCCGCCAAAGATCCCGAACCTCCGCTGACCGAGGCGGTCTTGACCGCTGCTCCACCGGCGGCGGGTCTCCCGGAGCCCGCCGAGGCTGCACCTTCCGCTACCGGCGCCCCTGCCGTGGCCACAGAGGCGAGCCCATCGTCGAAGCAGGAGACGCCGGCGTCGCCGAGCGCGGAATCCCCGCCGCAGCAGTCAGAGGCGGCGCACTCGGCATCTGAATCCCCCGTGGTCGCACCGACCAGCGAGACCGACGATCCGGTCCGGGCCGCGGTCTTCGCCTGGCGCGACGCCTGGCAGGCCCGCGACATCCCGGCCTATTTGGCCCACTATGCCGCCGATTTCCGCCCCGGCCGGGGATGGAGCCGCGCCCAGTGGGAGCGCTACCGGCGGCGCGTCATCGGCAAGGCGCGCAATATCCACATCGCCATCGAGAACCTCACCGTCGAGCGTCAGGGGTCGCGCGCCGTGGCCCGTTTCCACCAGCGCTACCAGGCGAGCAACTACCGCGACGAGACCGACAAGGAACTGGTCCTGCAGCGCGAGCAGGGAGAGTGGAAGATCGTCGCCGAACGCAGCCGCTGATGCTGGCGGCGCGGGTCCGGCGGTTGCTATGCTTCGCGCCTTTCGAATCGTACCCGGAGGGTTTTGCATGGCAGCCATCGAGGCGCTGATCTTCGACGTGGACGGCACCCTGGCCGACACCGAGCGCGACGGCCACCGCGTCGCCTTCAACCGGGCCTTCGCCGATGCGGGGCTGGACTGGGAATGGGACGTACCCCTGTACGGGCGCCTGCTGGCGGTCACCGGCGGCAAGGAACGCATCCGTCACTATCTGAGCGAATACAACCGCGAATTCACTCCACCAGCCGATCTGGACGCCTTCGTGGCGGACCTGCATGCGGCTAAAACCGCGCACTACAAGGCGCTGATGGCCGAGGGCAGGGTGCCGCTGCGGCCCGGCGTGGAGCGCCTGCTGCGCGAGGCGCGTGCCGCCGGCATCCCGCTGGCGATCGCCACCACCACCACCATGGACAATGTCACCGCGCTGCTGGAGAACACCCTGGGCAGCGAGTCGATCGGCTGGTTCGCCGAGATCGGCGCGGGCGACATCGTGCCGCGCAAGAAGCCGGCCCCCGACATCTACGACTGGGTGCTGGAGCGCCTGGGGCTGTCTCCCGAACGGGTGGTGGCCTTCGAGGACTCGGGACACGGCGTCACCTCGGCGGCGGACGCCGGCATCCGCCGCATTCTGGTGACCACCAACGACTACACCCGCGACCAGGACTTCTCCCGCGCCTCCCTCGTGCTGGACCAGCTCGGCGAGCCGGGCAGCCCGCCGCGCACCGCGACCGGCGAGCCGCTTCAGGGGCCGGTGGATCTGGCCCTGCTGGAGATCCTGCCGGCGTGAGCTATCCCGATCCCGCCTCGCGCATGGCGGCCATCGCCCCCTTCCGGGTGATGGAGATCCTGGCGCGTGCCCAGGCGATGCAGAAGGCGGGCAGGGACCTGGTGCACATGGAGGTGGGCGAGCCCGATTTTCCCGCGCCCGAGCCGGTCAACCGCGCCGCCGCCGAGGCCCTGCAGGCGGGCCTGACCCACTACACCCCGGCGCTGGGGCTGCCGGCCCTGCGCGAGGCGATCGCCGCGCACTATCGGCGGCGCTTCGGCCTGAGGCTGGACCCGCAGCGGGTGATCGTCACCCCCGGCGCCTCGGGCGCCCTGCAGTTGCTGCTCGGGGTGCTGGTGGAGCCGGGCGACCGGGTGGGGGTGCAGGATCCCGGCTACCCCTGCAACCGCCACATGATCGAACTCTACGGCGGCCGGGCGGTGCCCCTGCCGCAGCGCGGCGACCGGTTGGAGGCGTCCGAGGCGCTGGCCCCCGAAGGTCTCGCCGGCCTGATGCTGGCCAGTCCGGCCAACCCCACCGGCGAGGTGCTGTCGCCCGAACTGCTGGCCCAGGTGCGCCGGCGCTACGGTGGGGCGGAGCGCTTCCTGCTGGTGGACGAGATCTACCAGGGCCTGCAGTACGAGGGGGAGGTGCGAACTGCACTCGAAGAGGACGGCCCCGGCCTGTTCGTGGTGAACAGCTTCTCCAAGTATTTCGGCATGACCGGCTACCGGGTCGGCTGGGCGGTGGTGCCTGAGCGCTGGGTGGAGCCGCTGGACCGGCTCGCCCAGAACCTGTTCCTGGCCCCGCCGACCATCGCCCAGCACGCTGCCCTGGCGGCCTTCGAACCGGAAACCGGTGCCGAACTGGAGCGGCGCCGCGCCATCTTCCGCGAACGCCGCGACCGCCTGTACGCCGGCCTGCGCGAACTGGGTTTCCAGCTGTCGCCGGAGCCGCCGGCGGGTGCCTTCTATCTGTATGCCGGGCTGCCGTGCGACTGGCCCGGCGACGGCGAGACCTTCTGCCGCGAGCTGCTGGAGGCGCAGGCGGTGGCGGTCACCCCCGGCATCGACTTCGGCGACAACGGCACCGTGCGCCGGGTGCGTTTCGCCTACACCACCGAGCTGGAGCGCATCGAGCTGGGCCTGCAGCGCATCGCCGCTTTCCTCGGCTAGTTTCCGAGGCCTTTCGGGCGTTTGCCTCCTCCCTACTCGTGGCACTACTGTCCGGGGAAACCTCGTCCCTCCCCCGCTCGTTTGCGGCTGGAGGCTAGGAGCGGGGCTGTTTGGATCTTCCCCCGTCCGCTCGCTCAGGCCCTGTCCTTCAGATCGCGCACCCAGTAGAGGGTGGCGCCGGCCACCGAGGCGGGCATGGCGACGAAGCCCAGCACCAGCATCAGCAGGGTGACGCCGGCGCCGAAGGCGAGGCTCTTCCAGCGGCGCTGTCGAAGCAGGCGGCGCTGCTGTCGCGGCGGCAGGTCGTGGTTGGCCATGGGGTAATCCATGTATTCCAGGGCCAGGAACCAGAAGCCGGCGAGCAGCCACAGCGCGGTGACGACCAGGTTGAGGCCCGGGATCAGCAGCGACACCAGGAGCAGCACCAGCAGCGGGATCATGCGCGTGGCCATGTAGAGCAGCTTGCCCAGCTCGGCGCTCACCGCCGGCCAGATGGAGGCCAACAGCCCGGCTTCCGCGCCGGCCGGGCGTTCCCCGGTGAGGCGTTCCTCGATCTTCGCCGCCAGCAGGCTGTTGAAGGGCGAGGCGATGAGGTTGGCCAGCACCGTGAAGCCGTAGAACAGCATCATGGCGTAGGCGAGGGCGAACACCAGCCAGGCGAGCGGTCGCAGGTAACCCCACCAGGAGTCCTCCGGCAGGTAGTGGTTCATGAAGCCCTCGAAATAGTGGCTGCCCAGCCAGGCGAGCAGGCCGAAGATCACGATGTTGAGCAGCAGGGGCACCATCACATAGCGGCGGAAGCCGGGACGGAACACCAGGCGCAGCCCCTGGAGGGGCAGCAGCAGACCTTCGATCAGCGCCTTCATGGCAGTTCCACTCCCACGTTGCCCAGCAGTTCCACCAGGCGGATCAGGGGCAGCCCCACCAGCGCATTGGGGTCGTCGCCCTCCAGGCGCCGGAACAGGGTGATGCCCAGCCCCTCCGACTTGAAGCTGCCGGCGCAGTCGTAGGGGCGCTCCCGCTCCAGGTAGCGCTGGAGCTGTTCGTCGCTCAGCTCGCGGAAATGCACCCGGAAGGGCTCGCAAAGCGCCTGGTGGCGGCCGCTGCGGCTGTCGAGCAGGCACAGGCCGGTATGGAAGGTCACGCTGCGGCCGGCGGCGCGGCGCAGTTGTTCCAGGGCTTTGTCGTGACTGCCCGGCTTGCCCAGGATCTCGCCGTCGATCACCGCCACCTGGTCGGAGCCGATGATCAGGCTGTCGGGATGGGCAGGCGCCACCGCCTCCGCCTTGGCCTGCGCCAGCCGGGTCACCAGCGCCTGGGGGGGCTCGCCCGGGCGTGCGCGCTCGTCCACCTCGGGCGAGGCGGTCTCGAAGGGCAGGCCGAGTCGGGTCAGCAGTTGGGCGCGATAGGGGGAGGTGGAGGCCAGTACCAGGGTGGGTTGCATCACGATCCTTCCGGCAGGGACGATGGGGGCGCGCAGTTTACCAGCAAGGGGCCGTTGCCGCAGGTCGCTGCCGGCCGCTCGGCGGGATGGCGCCAAGGTGCTGATCGGGCGATACTTTTGGTGGCGCCTCCCGGGCGCTTCGGGGGCGCTAGCGCGGTTGCTATTTGCGCCCGGCGTTCATATAATTGCGCGCTTATGTTGTCGCAGCTTCCAGAACAGGCCGATCCCCGTCGCCTGTGCGAGCAGGGGAAACGCTTCGAAGGACGCGTCGCGCTGCAGGATCTGACTCGTCTGGCGCCGCTTCTGACCTCCACGGAGGGCGAGGCGGCGTTTACGTTGGAGTTCGACCGCGACGAGCATGGGCGCCAGCGCATCCGCGGCCATGTGCAGGCGGAGCTGCAGGTGCGCTGCCAGCGTTGCATGGATGCCATGCCGCTGCCGGTGGATGCGGAGTTCCGCCTCAGCCCGGTGAGCGGGCTGCTGGAGGCGGAGGCGTTGCCGGAGGCCTACGACCCGCTGCTGCTGGAGGAGCGGCTGCTGCATCCGCTGGACCTGGTGGAGGACGAGCTGATCCTCGCCATACCGCCGGCGCCGCGGCACCGCGCCGAGGAATGCGGCGTGGACATGGCCGACTACCGGCAGGCGCCGGAGCCCGCGGAGGAGGCGAGAGAGAACCCCTTCGCGGCCCTGGCCCGGCTCAAGCGCGACAGCTGAGAACTTACAACCGAATCGTCCCAGGAGACCGAGATGGCAGTCCAACAGAATCGCAAGACCCCCTCCAAGCGCGGCATGCGTCGTTCCCACGACAGTCTCAAGCCCGAGACCCTGTCGGTGGA
>CAZVIG010000186.1:0-4987 GCA_964627395.1 uncultured Sedimenticola sp. | reverse complement strand
CCGCCAGCTCCTCGTCGAAGACCAGGGTGTTGAGGGCGAGATAGCCGCGGCGACCGTGGGCATGGAGGCGGTCCATGGTCTCGGCCAGTTGCCCGGGGGCGAAGCCGGTTGCGCGGGCGCGGGCGTTGAAGCCGCGGTCCAGGCCGAAATAGACGGCGTCGGCGCCGGCGTGCAGCGCGGCCTCGAGCTGCGCCGGCCCGCCGGCGGGGGCGAGGATCTCCGGGCGGCGCTCAGACGTCATCGGTGGTGCGTTCCGGCCACAGGATGCGTGCCGCCTCGCCGCCGGCGGCCAGGCTGTGGCAACTGTCGATGAAATCCGGCGGGGGACGGTGCCCGCCGGGCTGGTCCCCGGTCTCGCTGCGCCAGGCGTAGATCGCCTGGATGGCGGTGGTGGCCAGCGGCCCCAGCATCTCCACCAGGTGGGTGCAGCCGTTGCGCCCGCCCAGGGCGAGCCGTACCCGGGCGGTCCAGCCGGGGGCGATCTGCGCGCCGACGAGCTGTTCCAGGCGTTGTGCCGGAAAATGGGGACAGGCCGGGTAGGGCGCCTGGTCGATGCCGGCGCGAATGGCCCGGACCCGCAGGCTCTCGTCCACGGTGAGGCGCATCCACATCGCATGCAGGGGCTCGCCGGGCTCGATGCGGCCGCGCCCGTGGGTGTGCACCGGCTCGGTACGGGTGTCCAGCAGTTCGCCGTCGATGTCCCAGAGCCCGTCGCTGCGCCGGTAGGCGCGGCAGCGGATGTCGCGGGCGTGTACGGCCTGGCGGTCGCTGGCGGGAGGCAGGGGCATGCTCAGTCTCCGACGGCGGGGGCGCGCCCGACGGTCATCTTCAGCGCCAGCAGGGCCCAGGGCGTGCCGTGCAGCAGGAGGTCGAAGATGTCGATGGGGCGAACCAGTTGTCCCGCCGCCAGCAGCTTCAGCTTCTCCCAGACATGGGGCTCGGGCAGAAAGGGCGCCAGCCCCAGGGTGAGACAGACGATCAGCAGCAGATGCAGGGGAAGGCGGGCGAGCAGGTCGCGCATGGTCGCAATACTCCGGTGAGGGTGGGCCGATTGTACCAGCGGCCCGGCGGGGAAAGGCGGGTGCCCGGTGCGGGAACATCGGAGAATGGGCACGACCCGAAGCGGCCATTCGGGCTAAAATCCCTCCCCTTTGCAGTAACCCGAGTTTTCAGGCAACGGCATGACGGTCAAGACACGTTTCGCACCCAGCCCCACCGGCTATCTGCATGTGGGCGGTGCCCGCACGGCGCTGTTCTCATGGCTGTACGCGCGCCACCACGGCGGCCGCTTCGTGCTGCGCATCGAGGACACCGACCGCGAGCGTTCCACGCCGGAGTCGGTCAACGCCATCCTCGAGGGGATGAGCTGGCTGGGGTTGGAATACGACGAGGGCCCCTTCTACCAGACGGATCGCTTCGCCCGCTACGACGAGGTGATCGAGCAGCTCCTGGCCAGCGGCCAGGCCTATCGCTGCAACTGTTCGAAGGAGCGGCTGGACGCGCTGCGCGAGGAGCAGATGGCGGCCAAGCAGAAGCCGCGCTACGATGGCCATTGCCGCGACCGCGAGGTGAGCCCGGACGAGCCGCACGTGATCCGCTTCCGCAACCCGGAGGCCGGCGAAGTGGTGTTCCAGGACCTGATCCGCGGCACCATCCGGGTGGCCAACGGCGAGCTGGACGACCTGGTGATCCGGCGCAGCGACGGCTCGCCCACCTACAACCTGACGGTGGTGGTGGACGACCACGACATGGGCATCACCCACGTCATCCGCGGCGACGACCACATCAACAACACCCCGCGCCAGATCAACCTGTACCAGGCCCTGGGTTGGGAGACGCCGCGCTTCGCCCATGTGCCCATGATCCTGGGGCCGGACGGCAGCCGCCTCTCCAAGCGCCATGGCGCGGTGAGCGTGCTGCAATACCGCGACGAGGGCTATCTGCCGGAGGCGTTGCTCAACTATCTGGTGCGCCTGGGCTGGTCGCACGGCGATCAGGAGATCTTCTCCCTGGACGAGATGATCGAGCTGTTCGACCTGGAGGCGGTCAACCGCTCGCCGTCCACCTTCAACCCGGACAAGCTGAAGTGGCTCAACCAGCAGTACATCATGCACAGCGACCCGGCGCGGGTGGCGCATCTGCTCTCCCCGCACATGGGGGAGCTGGGTATAGACCCCGCCGAGGGACCGGACCTGGTGGCGGTGGTGGAGGCGCAGCGCGAGCGGGCCAGCACTTTGGTGGAGCTGGCGCAGATCTCCGCCTTCTATTACCGCGATCCCGAGGACTACGATCCCAAGGCCGCGAAGAAGGCCTTCAAGGGCGAGGCCGACCAGGCCCTGGCGGCGGTGCGTGAGCGCCTCGCGGCGCTGGACGACTGGCGGCGCGAGGCCATCCACCAGGCGGTGGCGGATACCGTGGAGGCGCTGGGGGTGGGCTTCGGTAAGGTCGCCATGCCCCTGCGGGTGGCGGTCACCGGTGGCGCCCCCTCGCCGGAGCTGGATCTCACCCTCTGGCTGGTCGGGCAGAAGGCCACGCTGCGGCGCATCGACCGCGCCATCGAGCACATCCGCTCCGGGCAGTGATCGGCCATGATGCAGGAGGCGGCACCAACCCAATCATGACGAAGACACCGGCTGGGTATGGGGGGCGCCGGCGGCTCGCCGGCTGAGCCGCCAGGGTGGCGGCGCTCCCAGGTAAGCAAAACAGCCACCCCGCTCAGACGGGGGAGAGCGTTATCGGTGTATTTCCACATTAACTTTCATGAGGCAGGCGATCCACACCCCGGATCATGGAAAAGTCCCCTCTCCCCCTTGGGGAGAGGGTTAGGGTGAGGGGCATGAAACGAAGTCACGGCGAGTGTTACGTGAATCTTTTCGATCACCCCTCACCCCGGCCCTCTCCCCTCGCGGGGAGAGGGAGTTACTGGGTGGGATTTCCACATTAAACAGGACGAACGATCCATGAGCGACGAGAAGGCCGCGCGCAGCAATTTCATCCGCCAGATCATCGATGCCGACCTGGCGGCCGGTCGGCACCGGCAGGTGGTGACCCGCTTTCCGCCGGAGCCCAACGGCTATCTGCACATCGGGCATGCCAAGTCGATCGTGCTCAATTTCGGTATCGCGCGCGACTATCACGGCCGCTGCAATCTGCGCTTCGACGACACCAACCCGGCCAAGGAGGAGGCGCACTTCGTCGAGGCGATCGAGGCCGACGTGCGCTGGCTGGGCTACGAGTGGGACGAACTGCACTTCGCCTCCGAATACTTCGAGCAGCTCTACGACTATGCGGTGGAGCTGATCGAGAAGGGCCTGGCCTATGTCTGCGACCTCTCGCCCGAGGAGGTGCGCGCCTACCGCGGCACCCTCACCGAGCCGGGCCGCGAGAGCCCCTGGCGCAACCGCAGCGTGGAGGAGAATCTGGACCTGTTCCGACGCATGCGTGCCGGCGAGTTCCCCGACGGCAGCCGCACCCTGCGCGCCAAGATCGACATGGCATCGCCCAACATGAACCTGCGCGATCCCACCCTGTACCGGATCCGGCACGGGCTGATCCATCACCAGACCGGGGACGCCTGGTGCATCTATCCGATGTACGACTACACCCATCCCATCTCGGATGCGCTGGAGGGGGTGACCCATTCGCTGTGCACCCTGGAGTTCGAGGACCATCGCCCCCTCTACGACTGGGTGCTGGACCACATCAGCGCGCCCTGCCACCCGCGCCAGATCGAGTTCGCCCGCCTCAACCTGGAATACACGGTGATGAGCAAGCGCAAGCTCACCCAACTGGTGGAGGAGGGGCACGTCGCCGGCTGGGACGACCCGCGCATGCCCACCATCGCCGGTCTGCGGCGGCGCGGCTACACCCCGGCGGCGATTCGCACCTTCTGCGAGCGCATCGGCGTCACCAAGGCCGACAGCACGGTGCAGATGGGCATGCTGGAGGCCGCCATCCGCGAGGACCTGGAGCCCACCGCGCCGCGCCGCATGGCGGTGCTGCGCCCGCTCAAGCTGGTCATCACCAACTACCCCGAGGGGCAGGAGGAACGTCTCACCGGACCCAATCACCCCAAGGACGAGACCCTGGGCAGCCGCGAGCTGGTGTTCGGCCGCGAGATCTGGATCGACCGCGAGGACTTCCGCGAACAGGCCAACAAGAAATACAAGCGCCTGGTGCTGGGGGGCGAGGTGCGCCTGCGCAACGCCTATGTGGTGCGGGCCGACGAGGTGATCCGCGGCCCGGATGGCGAGATCGCCGAGATCCGCGCCACCTACGACCCCGAGACCCTGGGACGCAACCCGGAGGGCCGCAAGGTGCGCGGCGTCATCCACTGGGTGCCCGCGGCGCATGCCGTGCCGGTCCAGGTGCGCCGCTACGACCGCCTGTTCCGCGTCCCCGACCCCGGCCGCGAGGGCGACTTCCTGGACGATCTCAACCCCGACTCCCTGCAGGTGCTCGACGAGGCGGTGGTGGAACCCGCCCTGGCGGATGTCGCCACCGGCGAACGCTTCCAGTTCGAGCGTGAGGGCTACTTCTGCCGCGACCCGGAGGACACCGCCGACGGCCGCATGGTGTTCAACCAGATCGTCTCGCTGCGCGATTCCTGGGGCGGGAATTAGGGAGCACAACGCTTCCCGGTTCGTGAACCCGGTCACGCCGGCAGGGGAAAGAAATCGCACAATCGGCCGCTATAGGACCTGAACATCGCCCAAGACGACATCGCCCGGGAGGCGATAAGGAGGCACGCGATGGACGAGTCCGGCAAGAATCCGCTGACCGAGACCTTTCTCAATTATTTCACCGTGCACCTGGCCGACACGCCGCAACTGCGCGAGCATGCCTACCGCATCCGCTACCGCGTCTATTGCGACGAGTTTGGCTACGAGGACCCGGCCCGGTTCCCCGACCGGATGGAAAGGGACGAATACGATGAGCAATCCCTGCACTGCGTGGTGATCCACCGCAGTGGCATTCCGGCGGGATG
>CAZVIG010000185.1:0-5036 GCA_964627395.1 uncultured Sedimenticola sp. | reverse complement strand
GGCAGACGCAGGATCAGCACGTTCAGGAAGCTGCCCACCACCAGCCCCAGCAGGGCGGCGGCGGTCAGCAGAAAGGCAGGTGGCAGGGCGGCGAGGTCCACGCGGGTCCGCGGCTCAGCCGACCACGTTGCCGAGCTGGAAGATGGGCAGGTAGAGGGCGATCACCAGGCCGCCCACCAGCACCCCCAGCACCGCCATGATCAGTGGTTCCAGCAGGCTGCTGAGGGCGTCCACCGCATTGTCTACCTCTTCCTCGTAGAAGTCCGCGGCCTTGGAGAGCATGTCGTCCAGGGCGCCCGACTCCTCGCCGATGGCCACCATCTGGATCACCATGTGGGGGAACAGCCCCTGCTGGCGCATGGTGAGCTGCAGCGACTGGCCGGTGGCCACGTCGTCGCGCATCGCCAGCACCGCCTTCTCGTACACCGCGCTGCCGGTGGCGCCGGCCACCGACTGCAGGGCCTCCACCAGGGGCACGCCGGCGGCGAACATGGTGGCGGTGGTACGGCAGAAGCGGGCCAGGGCCGCCTTGTGCAGGATGTTGCCGATCACCGGCAGTTTGAGCATCAGGGTGTCCACCGTCTCGCGGAACTTGGGCGAGCGTTTCCAGATGTTGGAGGCGATCACCACCAACACCGCCAACCCGAGCAGGATGGCCCACCACCAGGCGGAGACGAACTTGGACATCGAGATGACTACCTGGGTGAAGGCGGGCAGGTCGGCGCCGAAGCTGGAGAAGAGGTCCTCGAACTGGGGGACCACGAAGATCATGATGATGGCGGTCACCACGATGGCCACCACGATCACCGCAGCGGGGTAGAACAGGGCCTTCTTGATCTTGGCCTTGAGGGATTCGGTCTTCTCCTTGTAGGTGGCGATCTTGTCCAGCAGGGTCTCCAGCACCCCCGCCTGTTCACCGGCCTCCACCAGGTTGCAGAACAGGTCGTCGAAGTACAGGGGGTGCTTGCGCAGCGCCGATGCCAGGGTGGTGCCGCCCTCGATGTCGTTCTTGATCGAGAGGATCAGGTCCTGCATCGCGGGGTTGGAGTGGCCCCGTCCCACGATGTCGAAGGCCTGCACCATGGGCACGCCCGCGGCCATCATGGTGGCGAGCTGGCGCGCGAACACCGCGATGTCCTTGGTGGTGATCTTCTGCTTGCGGTTGGTGAACAGGCTGGTGGCCTTCTTCTTCACCTTGATGGGGGTGATCCCCTGGCGACGCAGCTCCGCCTTCGCCATGGTGGCGCTGGTGGTGCGGGTTTCGCCCTTGACGCGCTTGCCCTTGCGGTCGGTGCCCTCCCAGACGAAGACCTGGGGTTTTTCCTTGATTGCGGCGCTTGCCTTTGCCATCGGTTATGTCAGTCCTTGGTGACGCGGTTGAGTTCTTCGAGGCTGGTGATGCCCGCCTTGACCTTGCGCAGCCCGGAGGTGCGCAGGTCCTCGATGCCCTCGCGGTTGGCCTGCTCGCGCAACTGCATAGCGTTGGCATTCTCCATGATCAGGCGCTCCATGTCCTCGCTGATGGGCATCACCTCGAAGATGCCCACCCGGCCCTTGTAGCCGTTGGTGCACTTGTCGCAGCCCACCGCCTTGTAGACCTGCCAGTCGCCCTTGAGGTCGTCCTCGGTGAAGCCCTCCTTGAGCAGCGCCTCGCGCGCCAGATCGTCGGGCTGCTTGCAGTGTTCGCAGAGCCGCCGTGCCAGGCGCTGCGCCAGGATCAGGTGCACCGAGGAGGCGATGTTGAAGGGCGGTATGCCCATGTTGGCGAGACGGGTCAGGGTCTGGGGCGCATCGTTGGTGTGCAGGGTGGAGAGTACCAGGTGACCGGTCTGGGCCGCCTTGACCGCGATCTCGGCGGTCTCCAGGTCGCGGATCTCCCCCACCATCACGATGTCCGGGTCCTGGCGCAGGAAGGCGCGCAGGGCCTCGGCGAAGGTGAGCCCCGTCTTGGGGTTGACGTTCACCTGGTTGATGCCCGGTACCTGGATCTCCACCGGGTCCTCGGCGGTGGAGATGTTCACCTCCGTCTTGTTGAGCAGGTTGAGCGCGGTATAGAGGGTGACCGTCTTACCGCTGCCGGTGGGGCCGGTGACCAGGATCATGCCGTAGGGCTTGTGAATGGCGGCGAGGAAGTCTTCCTTCTGCTTCTCCTCGAAGCCCAGGGCGTCCACCCCCACCTTGGCGGCGCTGGAGTCGAGGATACGCAGCACCACCTTCTCGCCGTACAGGGTGGGGCAGGTGTTGACCCGGAAGTCGATGGCGCGGTTGCGCGACAGGGCCAGCTTGATGCGGCCGTCCTGGGGCACCCGGCGCTCCGCGGTGTTGAGCCGCGCCATCACCTTGAGGCGCGCGATCAGGCGCGGCGCCAGATTGACCGGCGGATGCGCCACGTCGCTGAGGATGCCGTCCTGGCGGAAGCGTACCCTGAAGTCCTTCTCGTAGGGCTCGAAATGGATGTCCGAGGCGCCGTTGTTGATCGCATCCAGCAGCACCTTGTTCACGTAGCGGACCACCGGCGCGTCGTCCACCCCCAGGGTGGCCGCGTCCTGGTCGTCCTGCTCCTCGTCCACCACGTCCAGGTCGAGGGCGTCCAGGTCCGCCCCCAGCATCTCGGTCATGGCGGCGTCCTGGGCCTCCAGCGCCTGCTCCAGGGCGCGGCGCAACTGGTGCTCGTTGATCAGCACCGCATCGGTGGCCAGGCCGGTGTGGAACTTGATCTCGTCCAGCCCCTGGTGGTCGGTGGGGTCGGAGACCGCCAGGAACAGCCGCTTGCCGCGCTGGAACAGCGGCAGGGCGCGGTGCTTGAGGATCAGCTTCTCGTCCACCAGGCTGATCGGCATCTGCTCGGTGTCCATGGCATCGAGGTCGAACACCGGCACGCCGTACTCCCGGGAGGCGACATTGGCGATGGCGTCGGCATCCACCAGCGCCTTGTCCACCAGCCAGGCGACCAGCGGCTGACCGGCCTCCGCCGCGTCCCGCAACGCCTGGGCGGCCTGCTCCTCGCTCAGCAGGCCCTCGTTGACCAGGAGCCGGGCCAGGCCGGTGATTCGTACGCTGTTTTCGGTGGTTGCCATGGAGAGGAGATCTTGTGAATGATGACCTGAAGATCGTCGCCCAAGTATATAGCAGGCATTGATTTATCGGGCATCTTGCATGGAAGATGCGATACCCGTCTCGTTGGGAAGGCCCGACAGATTCCGGTCGGTGGTCAGGCCCTCCCTTCTAATGGTTGGCGGCCAGTACGGCGGATTCTTGAGCGGGGCGATACCCTATACCATCCCTGGCAGGCACACGGAGGCCGAAACCGATGCAGAAAGTGCTGGTGGTCGATGACGAGCCCGACATCCTGGAGCTGCTCGCCCTGACCCTGGGGCGGATGGGGCTGGCGGTGACCACCGCGGCCGATCTGGAGACCGCCCGCGCCCGCCTGGCGGGCGATGTCTTCGATCTGTGTTTGACTGACATGCGTCTGCCGGACGGGGATGGCCTGGACCTGGTGCGTCACATCCAGCAGTGCTGCCGCGAGCTGCCGGTGGCGGTGATCACCGCCCATGGCAGCATGGAGACCGCCATCCAGGCGTTGAAGGCGGGGGCCTTCGATTTCGTGGCCAAGCCGGTGGACCTGGGAGTGTTGCGGCGTCTGGTGGAGTCCGCGCTGCGTCTGCGCAGCGCGCCCCAGGCCGCGGAAGAGACCCTGCTGGGCGATTCGCCCGCCATGCAGCAGGTGCGCGAACAGGTGCGTCGGGTGGCGCGCACCCAGGCGCCGGTCTTCATCAGCGGCGAGTCCGGCACCGGCAAGGAGCTGGTGGCGCGCATGATCCATGGGCTGAGCCCGCGCGCCAAGCAGCCCTTCATCCCGGTCAACTGCGGCGCCATCCCGGCGGAGCTGGCCGAGAGCGAATTCTTCGGCCACCGCAAGGGCAGCTTCTCCGGCGCGGTGGCGGACAAGCCGGGTCTGTTCGTCGCGGCGAACGGGGGCACCCTGTTCCTGGACGAGGTGGCGGACCTGCCGATGGCCCTGCAGGTCAAGCTGCTGCGCGCCATCCAGGAGAAGAAGGTGCGACCCGTCGGTGGGGTGGAGGAGATCCCGGTGGACGTGCGCATTCTCTCCGCCACCCACAAGCCGTTGCAGTCCCTGGTGGAATCGGGACGCTTTCGCCAGGACCTGTACTACCGCATCCATGTAATCGGTATCGAGGTGCCGCCGCTGCGCGAGCGGCCGGAGGACATCCCGCTGCTGGCGCGACATTTCCTCGAGCGTCTGGGCCGGGAGCAGGGGGTGGCGGCGCCGATGCTCTCGCCCGAGGCGGAGCGGCGGCTGCAGGGCTATGCCTTTCCCGGGAACGTGCGCGAGCTGGAGAACCTGCTGGAGCGGGCCCTGGCGCTGTGCGAGGACGGGCGTATCGAGGCCCGCGACCTCGGGCTGGAGGGCGAGGCGCCGGCGCCCGTCGCGGCTGGTGCGGAGGTGGAACCCGCGCCGGCAGGGCTGCCGCCGGGCATGACCCTGGAGACCTATCTGGCGGGGATCGAGAAACAGGTCATCCTGGCCGCCCTGGAGGAGACCGGGGGCAACCGCTCCGCGGCGGCGCGGCGGCTCGGCATGAGCCTGCGCCAGCTCAACTACCGCCTGCAGAAGTGGGAGGCGGATCACAGGAATGACTGACAAGATTGTCAGTCTGACAAAATTGTCAGTCACAGGATGGGCAATTCGCAGGCATCCCCGCCATAAGCCATTGGTTTTTCAGTAATGGAGAAATTGGCACGCGGCTTGCAAAGACTCTGGCGCACACTCTTCCCGAGTCGAACAACGTTTTACTGCAAACCCAAACGGAAGGAATGAAGATGAAACCGATGCAGATGCACAAGCAACAGGGCTTCACCCTGATCGAACTGATGATCGTGGTGGCGATCATCGCCATCCTGGCCGCCATCGCCATCCCGGCCTACCAGGACTACACCGCTCGCGCCCAGGCCTCCGAGGCCGTGACCCTGCTGGGTGGCCTGAAGACCCCCATCGTGGAGTACTACAACAC
>CAZVIG010000184.1:0-5090 GCA_964627395.1 uncultured Sedimenticola sp. | reverse complement strand
ATCCCGAACAGAACCACACCTTCCAGGACCACTACCTGGAGGTGGACTTCGACCTGTCCGAGGTGATGTTCGTGGCCACCGCCAACAGCATGAACATCCCGGCGCCGCTGCTCGACCGCATGGAAGTGATCCGGCTCTCCGGCTACACCGAGGACGAGAAGGTGGCGATCGCCGAGAACTATCTGATTCCCAAGCAGATGAAGAACAACGGGCTGGCCGAGAGCGAGCTGGTGATCCGCGAGTCCGCGGTGCGCGACATCGTGCGCTACTACACCCGCGAGGCGGGGGTGCGCAACCTGGAGCGCGAGATCGCCAAGATCTGCCGCAAGGTGGTCAAGGATCTGCTGCTCAAGGGCAAGGAGGGCAAGAAGGTCACGGTCACGCCCAAGTCCCTGGAAAAGTATCTCGGGGTGAAGCGCTTCCGCTACGGGCGCGCCGAGGAGCACGACCAGGTGGGCCAGGTGACCGGCCTGGCCTGGACCGAGGTGGGCGGCGAGCTGCTGCGCATCGAGGCCGCGCTCACCCCCGGCAAGGGCCGCCTGACGCACACCGGCCAGCTCGGCGACGTGATGAAAGAATCTATCCAGGCGGCGATGACGGTGGTGCGCTCGCGCGCCAAGGCGCTGGGCCTGAACGACGACTTCTACGAGAAGGTGGACGTCCATATCCACGTGCCCGAGGGCGCCACGCCCAAGGACGGCCCCAGCGCCGGCATCGGCATGTGCACCGCCCTGGTCTCGGCGCTCACCGGCATCCCGGTGCGTGCCGACGTGGCGATGACCGGCGAGATCACCCTGCGCGGCGAGGTGCTGCCCATCGGCGGCCTCAAGGAGAAGCTGCTGGCGGCGCACCGCGGCGGCATCCAGACAGTGATCATCCCGGCGGACAATGAGCGCGACCTGGTGGAGATCCCCAAGAACATCAAGCAGAACCTGGACATCCGTCCGGTGAAGTGGATCGACGAGGTGCTGGAGATCGCGCTCACCCATCTGCCCACGCCGCGTACCGACGACGCCGACGACGCCAAGTCCAAGGAAGCGGCTAAAAAGGAGAAGGACGACAAGGACGGGCTGCGTCATCATTGATTTGCGGGCCCGTCGCTGGTAAAAAAGCGTCTCGCGTCGATGACACCTCGAACCGCCGTCGGCGCTTGACCGTCTTCGGGAGCGGCTGCTATAAAGCCGCTCTTTTCATGCGGCAGGAGCCGCGCACACTACTCACGACAACGGATATCGCCGCCGTGCCGGACGTACGGCTGGCCTTCATCCAGAAGGGGGCATTCCACGAATGAACAAGACCGAGCTAATCGAAGCCATGGCCGACGCGGCCGACATCTCCAAGGCGGCGGCAGGCCGCGCACTGGACGGCATGATCGAGGCCATCACCAAGGCCATCAAGGAAGGCGACACCGTCTCCATCATCGGCTTCGGTACCTTCTCCCTGCGCGAGCGCGCAGCGCGCAGCGGGCGCAACCCCAAGACCGGCGAAACCATCCAGATCGCCGCATCCAAATCGCCCGCATTCAAGGCTGGCAAAGCGTTCAAGGATGCTGTAAATTAGCGCACCTCGAACGGGGTGCTTAGCTCAGCCGGGAGAGCATCGCCCTTACAAGGCGAGGGTCGCAGGTTCGATCCCTGCAGCACCCACCAAAACTGGAGTGGTAGTTCAGTTGGTTAGAATACCGGCCTGTCACGCCGGGGGTCGCGGGTTCGAGTCCCGTCCACTCCGCCATATCGGTGAAACGGGGTATCATTGCGATACCCCGTTTTTTTGTCCCGAATCCTCCTAAGAAGCAACAATCACATGCTGCAGGCAATCAGAGAGAAGGCCCAGGGTTGGATCGCCTGGGCGATCGTCATCCTCATCAGCATTCCCTTCGCGCTGTTCGGCATCCAGCAGTATCTGGGCGTGAGCAGCAACCCCGCGGTCGCCAAGGTCGACGGCACCGAGATCACCACCCGCCAGCTCGAGGAGCGGGTGCGCGAGTTCCGCGAGAACCTGCGCCGCCAGTTGGGCGAGGCCTTCGACTCCGAGATGTTCTCGGACAAGGTGCTCAAGCCGCGGGTGCTGCAGGCGATGATCGACGAGACGGTGCTGCGCCAGGCCGCCGAGGACTGGAACATGCGCGTCAGCGACCGCCAGGTGGCCGCCTACATCCAGTCGCTGCCCGGCCTGCAGAACCAGGGCAAGTTCGACATGGCCCTGTACGAGGCCACGGTGCGCAGCCGCGGTCTGACCAAGGCGGGTTTCGAGGCGCTGGTGCGCCAGGAGATGATCCGCTCCCAGCAGGAGCAGGGCGTCCGTGCCAGCGTGCTGCTCACCCGCGCGCGTCTCGCCGAGTCGGTGCGCTTGGGCGACCAGAAGCGCGAGGTGGAGCTGTTGCGCATTCCCGCCGCGGGCTTCCTCGACCAGATCGAGGTGAGCGAAGAAGACGCACGCCAGTATTACGAGGCCCACCGCCAGGCCTACCAGGTCCCGGAGCGGGTGCGGCTGGCCTACATCCGTCTTGATGCCAAGGATCTCGCCGACCAGGTCGAGGTGGACGAGGAAAAGCTGAAGGACTACTTCGAGAGCCACCGCAACGAGTTCTCGGCGCCCCAGGAGCGGCGCGTGCGGCATATCCTGATTCCGGTGGAGGGCGACGATGCCGCAGCGCGCGCCCAGGCGGAGAAGATCCTCGAGGAGCTGCGCCAGGGCGCGGACTTCGCCGAGCTGGCTAAGCAATATTCCAAGGACCCGGGCTCCGCGGCCGAAGGCGGCGACCTCGGCTGGGTGAGCCGCGGGGTCATGGTCAAGCCCTTCGAGGAGGCCGCCTTCGGGGCCAAGAAGGGCGAGCTGGTGGGACCGGTGAAGACCGAATTCGGCTACCACATCATCCAGGTCACCGATCTGCGCGGCGGCGCCGAACCCACTTTCGAGCAGATGCGCGCCAAGGTGGAGGCCGCCTATCGTCGCAGTCAGGCCGAGGAGCTGTACTTCGACTACCTGGAGCGGCTGGCGGACCTGGCCTACGAGACGCCCGACAGCCTGGTGCCGGTGGCCGAGGCGCTGGATCTGAAGGTCAAGCAGACCGACTGGGTGACGCGCCGTCAGCCGCCGCCGGAACTGCCTTCGCCCAAGGTGCTCAACGCGGCCTTCTCCGACGACGTGCTGGGCGAGGGCAACAACAGCGACGTCATCGAGCTGAGCCCCACCTCCGCGGTGGTGCTGCGGGTGACGGAGCACGAGGAGGCCACGGTGCGCCCCTTCGAGGAGGTGAAGGCACAGGTGATGGAAGCCGCCAAGCGCGCCGCCGCGGCCGACCGGGCGCGTGCCGAGGGCGAACGCCTGCTGGAGCGGCTGCGCAAGGGCGGCAAGCTGGCCGAACTCGCCGGCGAGGTGAAGGACGGCAAGGTGGAGAAGCAGACCCTCACCCGTGAGGGCGCGGCCGGGGTGCCCGCCGAGGTGGTGCGCACCGCCTTCGACATCCCGACTCGCGGCGAGGGCCCGCGCGTCGCCGGCGTGGTCACCGCCGAGGGCGACTATGTGCTGGTGGCGGTGGATCAGGTGATCGACGGCGACCTGCAGAAGCTGCCCGAGGCCGAGCGCGAGCGGCGGCGTGCGGAACTGGAGCGCGCCCTGGGCGACGACGAGTTCCGCGGTCTGGTGCAGGCGCTGCGGGCACGCGCCGACATCGAAGTGCTGCTCAAGTAGGGGGCGATGCCCGCAACCCGTCCGCGCGGGTTTTCGTGGGAGCGGCGGCGCCAAGGCGATAGAATCGGAGGCCGAGTCCCCGGCACCGGCAGAAGATGAAGATTCCCGTCAGCCAGTTGATCGTCCGCTTCCTCGAACGCCTCGGCGTGGAGTGCGTCTTCGGCATGCCGGGGGCGCACATCCTGCCGGTGTACGACGCCCTCTACGACTCCCCCATCCGCACCGTGCTCGCCAAGCACGAACAGGGCGCCGCCTTCATGGCCGCCGGCCATGCGCGGGTGAGCGGCGGTATCGGCTGCTGCATCACTACCGCGGGACCCGGCGCCACCAATACGGTCACCCCGGTCGCCAGCGCCTATGCCGACCACCAGCCGCTGCTGCTGATCACCGGCGAGACCTCCACCCACATCTTCGGCAAGGGCGGCCTGCAGGAGAGCGCGGGGGAGGGCGGCGCCATCGACCAGTCGGCGCTGTTCGACAGCATCACCGAGTACCGGCGGCTGGTGGAGCGCACCGATTACCTGGCCAATGTGCTCAACCAGGCGGCCCGCGCGCTGCTCGCCGACACCCCGGGGCCGGTGCTGCTCAGCTTCCCCTTCAACGTGCAAAAGGAGCTGGTGGAGGAGGACCTGCTGGACCAGGTGGTCACCTCCCGGCCGCTCAACGGTATCAGCGTGCGCCACGAGCAGATCACCGCCCTCACCGAGCTGCTGCTGGAGGCGGAGAACCCGGTCATCGTGGCCGGCAACGGCTGCCTGCGCTCCGGCAGCGAGGCGCTGCTGGAACGCCTCAGCGAGACTCTCGACATCCCGGTCACCACCAGCCTGAAGGGCAAGGGGGCGATCGCCGAGGACTCCCCGCGCAGCCTGGGCAGTCTCGGCGTCACCTCCACCGGGCATGCCTACCGCTACATCGTGGACCATGCCGATTCGGTGATCTTTCTCGGCGCCGGCTTCAACGAGCGCACCAGCTACCTGTGGGACAGCGAGCTGCTGGCGGGCAAGCGCATCGCCCAGGTGGACAACGACCCGCGCCAGCTCAACCGGGTGTTCAACGCCGAGGTGGCGGTCAACGGCGACATCCGCGCGGTGCTCGACGGCGTGCTCGGCCAGATCGCCGCGCGCGCGCTGCCCGCCGAGCGGCTGCGCAAGCGGCGCGCGCCCAATCCCTCGGCGCCGGTGCGCCAGGCCGGCGACAGCGAACTCTTCCGCGCCGGCTTCGCGGTGGTGGAGCGCTTCTTCCGCGAGCTGCAGGCCCTGGAGCTGCCGGAGCTGATGGTGTTCGACGACAACATCATCTTCGCCCAGAACTTCCTCGCCGCGGGGCGCGGGATACGCTTCTACCCCAACAGCGGCATCTCCTCGCTGGGGCATGCCATCCCGGCGGCCATTGGTGCG
>CAZVIG010000183.1:0-5131 GCA_964627395.1 uncultured Sedimenticola sp. | reverse complement strand
CCGCGGCACGGTGCGCGTGGCCTGCATCGCCGCCGAAGACATGCGGCCTGCGCGCATCCCGGACGACATGAAACGACGCCTGCAGCAGGAATGACATGCCCCAAGCCAGTGCCGATCTCTCCTTTCTAAACCTGATCCTGGATGCCAGCCCCCTGGTGCAACTGGTGATGGCCGCGCTGATCATCGCCTCGTTGCTCTCCTGGACCCTCATCTTCGACCGCTCCCGGGTGCTCAAGAAGGCGCGCCGCGAGGCGGAGGAGTTCGAGGAACGCTTCTGGTCCGGCGGCGACCTGGGGCAGCTCTACCGCAACCTGGACCGCGAGCGCGACGAGCTGCGCGGCGAGGCGGCCATCTTCCATGCCGGCTTCCGCGAGTTCGCACGCCTGCGCGAGAACCCCTCGGTGGAGCCCATGGCCCTGGTGGAAGGCGCACGCCGCGCCATGAAGGTCGCCATGAGCCGCGAGCTGGACGACCTGGAGCATCATTTGTCGTTTCTCGCCACCGTGGGTTCCACCAGCCCCTATGTGGGCCTGTTCGGCACCGTCTGGGGCATCATGAACGCCTTCCACGCCCTGGGCAACGTCAAGCAGGCCACCCTCAACCTGGTGGCGCCGGGCATCGCCGAGGCGCTGATCGCCACCGCCATGGGCCTGTTCGCCGCCATCCCCGCGGTGGTCGCCTACAACAAGTTCGCCAACACGGTGCAGCGCCTGGAGAACCGCTACGACGACTTCGTGGAGGAGTTCTCCAACATCCTGCAGCGTCAGGCCCACCTGCGGATCAAACGTCGCTGAGGTTCCCATGTCGCGCCGCCGCCAGACCCGCCGTCCCATGGCCGAGATCAACGTCGTGCCCTACATCGACGTGATGCTGGTGCTGCTGGTGATATTCATGATCACCGCGCCCCTGCTCACCGAGGGGGTCAAGGTGGAGCTGCCACGCGCCGACGCCAACCCCATCCAGGAGGATGCGCAGCGGCCCATCGTGTTCACCGTGGACCGCGAGGGACGTTACTACGTCACCTATGACGACGACAGGAGCCGGCCCCTGGAACGCGACGCCCTGCTGGAGAAGGCCGCCGCCCTGATCCGCCACAACCCGCGCGCCCCGGTGCTGGTGAAGGGCGACCGCGCGGTGCCCTATGCGAAAGTGGTGGAACTGATGGTGCTGCTGCAGCAGGCCGGCGCCTCCTCGGTGGGCCTGCTCACCGATCCGGGCTGAGGCGGCGATGCTGGACGTGATCCGCCGCAATCCGCGCGCCTTTCTGATCGCCCTGCTGCTGCACCTGGCGCTGGTGGCCTTTCTGGTGGTGGGCGTGGACTGGCGCGAGCAGCCCAAGCCGCTGCCCAGCGCCCCGGTGGTGCAGGCGAAGCTGGTGGACCCGTCGGCGCTGCAGGCGAAACGCAGGCAGGAACAGGAGCGGAAACGTCTGGCGGAACTGGAGAAGCGCCGCCAGGAAGAGAAGCGCCGGCTGGCGCGTCTGGAGAAGGAGCGCGAGGCGCGCGAACGCGCGGAGGCCGAGAAGAAGCGCAAGGCCGAGGCCGAACGCCGCCGCCTGGCGGAGCTGAAACGCAAGCAGGAGGCGGAACGCAAACGCCAGGCGGCGCTGAAGCGGCAGCGCGAGGCGGAGCAGAAACGCAAGGCCGAGGAGGCGCGCCGCAAGCTCGAAGCCGAGAAGAAGCGCAAGGCGGAAGAGGCGCGTCGCCGCAAGCTCGAGGCAGAGAAGAAGCGCAAGGCCGAGGAGGCCCGCCGCCGCAAGCTCGAGGCCGAGAAGAAACGCAAGGCCGAGGAGGCCCGGCGCCGCGCCGAGGCGGAGGCGCGCGAGCGGGAACTTCAGGCCCAGTTCGAGGCCGAACAGAGGGCGAGCGAGGCGGCGCGCATCGTGCGTCTGATCCAGGACAAGGTGGCGCGCAACTGGAACCCGCCGCCGGGGACCCTGGACAAGGGGCTGCGCTGCAAGGTCAATGTGCGCCTGGGCGCCTCCGGATCGGTGCTGGCGGTGAGCGTGGTGGAGTCCAGCGGCAATCCCGCCTTCGATCGCTCGGTGGAGGCGGCGGTGCTCAAGGCCGAGCCCCTGCCGATGCCGGACGACCCGGCGCTGCGCCAGCGCAGCGAGTTCCGCAACCACACCTTCATTTTCGACCCGGCCAGGAACGGTAACCGATGATTCGTATCAAGTCGCTGATCGGCCTGCTGTTTCTCCTGCTGATGGGGCAGGGGGCGCAGGCCCTGGAGATCGAGATCACCCAGGGGGTGGAGGGCGCCCTGCCGATCGCGGTGGTGCCCTTTCCCTATACCGGAAAGGACAACCCGCCGGCCCAGGACGTGGCCGCGGTGATCGCCGCCGACCTGGCGCGCAGCGGGCGCTTCCGTACCTTGCCGCTGAAGGAGATGCTGGCGCGCCCCAGCCGGCCGGAGCAGGTGGATTTCCGCGACTGGCGGGCGGTGAACGTGGAGAACCTGGTGATCGGCGAGGTGGAGCCCAACGGCAAGGGCGGCTTCCTGGTCAAGTTCCGGCTGTTCGACGTGCTGCGCGGCGCCCAGGTCACCGGCTTCAGCTTTCCCACCACCCAGAACGACCTGCGCTCCACCGCGCACCGCATCGCCGACATCATCTACGAGGAGCTGATCGGGGTGCGCGGCGCCTTCGACACCCGCATCGCCTACATCACCTCCATCCGCGACCGCAAGGGCCGCGAGACGGTACATCTCAAGGTGGCGGACGCCGATGGCTACAATCCCCAGACCATCGTCACCTCCAAGGAGCCGCTGATGTCCCCGGCCTGGTCGCCGGACGGGCGGCGCATCGCCTATGTCTCATTCGAGAAGCGCCGGCCCTCGGTCTGGGTGCAGGACGTGTTCACCGGCAAGCGCCAGCGGGTGAGCGCCTACAAGGGCATCAACGGGGCGCCGGCCTGGTCGCCGGACGGCCGCTATCTGGCGCTCACCCTGTCCAAGGACGGCAATCCGGACATCTTCATCCTCGACCTGCGGCGGCGCAGCCTGCGCCCCCTGACCCGCCACTGGGCGATCGACACCGAACCCGCCTGGTCGCCGGACGGGCGCTACATCGCCTTCACCTCCGACCGCGGTGGCACGCCCCAGATCTACCGCGTGCCGGTGAGCGGGGGCACCCCGGAGCGGGTCACCTTCGAGGGGAACTACAACGCCCGCGCGGCCTGGTCGCCGGACGGCCGCTATCTGGCGATGGTGACGCGGGTCAACGGCGCCTTCCGCATCGGTCTCCTGGACACCGAGAACGGTGCGCTGCAGATCCTCAGCCGCGGGCGGCTGGACGAGTCGCCGAGTTTCGCCCCCAACGGCAGCATGATAATTTACGCCGGCAGGGACAAGGGGCGCGGCGTGCTGTGGGCGGTGTCCACCGACGGCCGGGTGCGCCAGCGCCTGGCGACCCAGGCAGGGGACGTGCGCGAGCCGGCCTGGTCACCCTATCACCAACAATGAGACGAGGAGTCGATTCATGAACATCAAACCCCTGAACTGGCTGTCCCTGATCGCCGCCGCGCTGCTGTTCGCCGGCTGTTCCAGCACCGGCATCATGGGCGGCGGCGAGGAAGGCGCCACCGCCGGCAACGGTGCCGAGGTGGTGGAAGGCGGCAGCGGCGCCGAGACCGCGGGCGCATCGCAGGGCGGCGCCTGGACCGGGAATCCCCTGGACGATCCCGCCAGCCTGCTGTCGCAACGCAAGGTGTATTTCGATTTCGACCGCAGCGACATCAAGCCCGAGTACGTGGACCTGCTGCGCGCCCATGCGGAGTATCTGGTGGCGCACCCGGACGTCAACGTGACCATCGAGGGCCACTGCGACGAGCGCGGCTCGCGCGAATACAACATCGCGCTGGGTGAGCGGCGCGCCAACGCGGTGCGGCGCTTCCTGGAGGCGGAGGGCGTGAATCCCGCCCAGATCAGCACCATCAGCTATGGCGAGGAGCGTCCCGAGGTGCTGGGCCACAACGAGGCGGCCTGGGCCAAGAACCGCCGCGCCGTGCTGGTCTATTGAACGGAGCCTTGAGCATGCGCCGATTCCTGCTGGCCGGGATGTTGCTGTTGCCCGCGCTGCCGCTGCAGGCCGCCTCCGGCCCCGGCTCGGGGCTCACCATGGAGCAGCGCCTGGAGCGGCTGGAGCGGCGCGCCGCCCGGGTCACCGACCTGACCCTGGCGGTGGACGCCCTGCGCCAGGAGAACAGCCGCCTGCAGGGCGAGGTGGAGCGGCTGCGCCACGATCTGGAACAGCTCCGACGCAAGCAGCGCGACATCTATGCCGACATCGACCAGCGGCTCTCCGCCCTGCAGGCGGGCGGTGGGGCTGCGCCCGCGGCCCCCGCGCCTGCCACCGCCGGCGCGACCGCCCCGGCTGCGGCGCCTGTCGCCGCTTCGGCGGGAACGGCCGATCCGGCGCAGATGCAGGCGGACTACGACGCCGCCTATGCCCTGCTCAGCCCGCGTGAGCGGCGTTATGACGAGGCGGCGAAGGCCTTCGCCGCCTTCCTCGAGAAGTACCCCGGCTCGCCGCTCGCGGCCAATGCCCAGTACTGGCTGGGTGAGGCCTACTATGTCTCGCAGAAGAACGCCGAGGCGCGCGCCGCCTTCGAGCGGCTGCTGAAGGCACATCCCGACAGCCCCAAGGTGCCGGGCGCGCTGTACAAGATCGGCCGCCTGCAGGCCGCCGAGGGCGACCGCAAGGGCGCCCGCGCCACCTTCGAGCGGGTGATACGCCAGTATCCCGGCTCGCCGGCGGCGGACCTGACCCGGGAGCAGCTCAAGCGTCTCGGCGGCCGCTGAGGTCCCCTGGCGCATGGGCAGCCGCCTACGGGTCACCGAGATCTTCCATTCCCTGCAGGGCGAGGCGCGCAGCGTGGGCTGGCCCACGGTGTTCGTGCGGCTCACCGGCTGTCCGCTGCGCTGTCGCTGGTGCGATACCGCCTATGCCTTCAAGGGGGGCGAGGAGCTGGCCATCGACGAGATCCTGGCCCGGGTGGATGCGTTCGAGGCGCGGCATGTCACCGTTACCGGCGGGGAACCCCTGGCGCAGAAGGGATGCCGCGAACTGTTGCGGCGGCTCTGCGACCGCGGATTCGCGGTGTCGCTGGAGACCAGCGGCGCCCTGGAC
>CAZVIG010000182.1:0-5134 GCA_964627395.1 uncultured Sedimenticola sp. | reverse complement strand
GATCGAGAGCGAGCTGTTCGGCCACGAGCCGGGGGCCTTCACCGGCGCCAGCGGGCGCCGGGTGGGGCGCTTCGAGCATGCGCATCGCGGCACCCTGTTCCTGGACGAGATCGAGAGCATGCCGCTGCCGGTGCAGGTGCATCTGCTGCGGGTGCTGCAGGAGCGGGCGGTGGAGCGGCTGGGGTCCAACGAGCCGATCCCGCTGGACCTGCGGGTGGTGGCGGCCGCCAAGGTGGATCTCGCCGAGGCCAGCCGGCGCGGCGAGTTCCGCGAGGATCTCTACTACCGTCTCAACGTGGTGGTGCTGGAGATCCCGCCGCTGCGCGAGCGCCTGGAGGACATCCCGCTGCTGTTCCAGCACTTCCTGCTGGTGGCCGGGGCGCGCTACGGGGCCGAGGTGCCGCCGCCGGGGGCGGACCAGATACGCGCCCTGCTGTCGCATCGTTGGCCGGGCAACGTGCGCGAGCTGCGCAACCTGGCGGACCGCTATGTGCTGCTCGGGGAACAGCTCGACTACGACCTGGAACGCATGCTCCACGGCGCCAGCGCCGAGCCCGCCCTGACCCTGCCGCAGCAGGTGGAATCCTTCGAGAAATGCCTGATCGCCCAGCAGCTCGCGATCCACAAGGGCAGCATCAAGGACACCATGGCCGCGCTGGGGGTGCCGCGCAAGACCCTCTACGACAAGATGCGCAAGTACGGCCTGGACAAGCAGCATTTCAAGGACGGCCGGCCGGATTGAATGCGCTGCCGTCCGGGGAAACCTGTCATGGCCCCGCTCGTGGGGAGGGTTGGAGAGGGACAGAGGAACGTCGTAGGAGATTTGCCGTGCCTGCTTGCGCTCCGTTCAGCATGCGGGCTTCCGTTGTCTGTGCGGATTTCGGCCGCCCGGAACGTGGCGGATGGGTGGAGCGCCATCTATCCTCAACGGGTGGCAGACGGGCTTTCGTCGCTAACTGCCGTCGCAGCAGGGCTTTGGTGCATAGCGTGCCGGTTGGCGCGTAATTTGCCTTCAGTTGGGCATGGGTAAGCACTTCCCCATTCCACAACAACAGAGAGGAATCGTCATGAAGCAGATCGCACTGACCCTGGTTTCGGCCATCACCCTGAGTCTCGCGGCGTCCCCGGTGCTCGCATCCGAGGGCTGCGACCCGGGCGAGATCGTGATCAAGTTCAGCCACGTCACCGCCGCCAAGGGCCATCCCAAGGGCGAGGCGGCGGCGCTGCTGGCCCAGCGGGTCAACAAGGAGATGGACGGCAAGGTCTGCATGCAGGTCTATCCCAACAAGCAGCTCTACAACGACAAGAAGGTGCTCGAGGCGATGCTGCTGGGCGACGTGCAGATGGCCGCCCCCTCGCTGTCCAAGTTCGAGAAGTACACCAAGAAGTACCGCATCTTCGACCTGCCGTTCATGTTCAAGGACATCGACGCGGTGGACCGCTTCCAGAACTCCGAGACCGGCCAGAAGCTGAAGGACGCCATGCAGAAGAAGGGTCTGCAGGGCCTGGCCTTCTGGCACAACGGCATGAAGCAGATGTCCGCCAACCGGCCGCTGATCCATCCCTCCGACGCCAAGGGGCTGAAGTTCCGCATCCAGAGTTCCGACGTGCTCAAGGCGCAGTTCGAGCAGCTCGGCGCCATCCCGCAGAAGATGGCCTTCTCCGAGGTGTACGGCGCCTTGCAGAGCGGCGTGGTGGACGGTCAGGAGAACACCTGGTCGAACATCTACACCAAGAAGTTCTTCGAGGTGCAGGACGGGGTGACCGAGACCAACCACGGGGTGCTCGACTACCTGGTGGTGACCTCCACCGAGTTCTGGAACGGCCTGCCGGATGACGTGCGCAGCCAGCTCAAGCAGATCCTCGACGAGGTGACCGCCGAGCGCAACAAGGTGTCCACCCAGATCAACGAGCAGAACAAGCAGAAGATCATCGCCGCCGGCAGTCCGGTGCGCACGCTCACCCCGGAGCAGCGCCAGGAGTGGGTGAACGCCCTCAAGCCGGTGTGGAAGAAGTTCGAGAAGGACGTGGGCGCCGACACCATCGCCGCGGCGCAGAAGGCCAACGAGGGCTGAAGCCGCAGTCACGCCTACCCCGGTTGTGGCATGGCCGTCCGGGAAACCTCGTCCCTCCCCCCGCTTGCGGGGGGAGGCCAGGAGGGGGCATGGCGCGTCTTAGTTCCTGCCGCCGTAAGCGGCACCACTGTCCTGAGAACTCATAGGGTGGGTCGAGTGAAACGAGAACCACCGAGTGGTGCAGTCGTCGGAGGGCGATTGGGCGGTGGGTCTCGCTGTGCTCGACCCACCCTACGAAAGATGAACTGAACCGTCACATGACCTGGAAACAGCGACTCGCGCACTGGATCAACGAGTTCGAGGAGATCGCCATCGCCACCCTGCTGGGGCTGATGACCGCGATCACCTTCGCCAACGTGGTGGCGCGCTACGTCTTCCACTCCGGCATCCTGTGGGGCCTGGAGGCGACCACCTATCTGTTCGCCTGGCTGGTGCTGTTCGGCGCCAGCTATGCGGTCAAGACCACCGCCCATCTGGGCGTGGATGCCCTGGTCAACGTGCTGCCGCCGCGTGTGCAGAAAGCCGTCGCGCTGCTGGCGGTGGCTGCCTGCCTGGTGTACGCCGGCATGCTGCTCTATGGCGGCTGGGAGTACTGGTACAAGTTCTACGGCAAGCTGAGCTTTCTCGAGGCCGAGGACGTGCCTTTCCCGGCCTGGCTGCAACAACTTTTCGGGCTGACCGAGGACGGCGAGCCGCTATACGAGAACCTGCCGCGCTATATCCCCTATTTCATCCTGCCCTTCGGCATGGCGCTGCTGCTGCTGCGCTTCCTCCAGGCCGGTTGGCGCATCTGGAAGGGCGAGCAGCGCCTGGTGATCGCCAGCCACGAGGCGGACGATCTGCTAGAGGATCTGGAGGAGGACATCGCCGAGCATCCCGAGCTGCTGGACATCGAGCCCGACGTGCCGCAGGAGAAACGCTGAGATGGAGGCCCTGCTGCTGTTCCTGGGAGTCCTGTTTCTGCTGGCCATCGGCGTGCCCATCGCCGTGGCCCTGGGTCTGTCGAGCATCCTGTTTCTGTTGTACCACTCGGACAGCTCCATGGCGAGCGTGGCCCAGACCCTGTTCGAGGCCTTCGAGGGGCACTACACCCTGCTGGCGATTCCCTTCTTCATCCTGGCGTCTTCGTACATGACCACCGGCGGGGTGGCGCGGCGCATCATCCGCTTCGCCATCGCGGCAGTGGGGCATGTGCGCGGCGGGCTGGCCATCGCGGGGGTGTTCGCCTGCATGCTGTTCGCGGCGCTCTCCGGCTCCTCGCCGGCCACCGTGGTGGCGATCGGCTCGCTGGTGATCGCAGGCATGCTCAAGGTGGGCTACAGCCGCGACTTCGCCGCCGGGGTGATCTGCAACGCCGGTACCCTGGGCATCCTGATTCCGCCGTCGATCGTCATGGTGGTCTATGCCGCGGCGGTGGATGTCTCGGTAGGGCGCATGTTCCTCGCAGGCATCCTGCCCGGACTGATCGCCGGAGGCATGCTGATGGTGGGCATCTATGTCGCGGCGCGGGTCAAGAAGCTGCCGGCCGAGCCCTGGGCGGGCTGGGGCGAGATCCTGGAGGCGGCGCGCGACGCCGGTTGGGGGCTGTTTCTGATCGTCATCATCCTGGGCGGTATCTATGGCGGGGTCTTCACGCCCACCGAGGCGGCGGCGGTGGCCTCGGTGTATGCCTTCCTGATCGCCAATTTCGTGTACCGCGACATGGGTCCGCTCAAGGACCGGCCGCTGCGCCGTCCCGGAGAATCGCGGCTGCGCGCCCTGGCGCGCAACTGGTGGGAGTTCGTCCTCTATCTGGTGCCTGCGATCTTCCATCGCGATCACCGTCATACCCTGCTGGAAGGCGGCAAGCTCACCATCATGCTGCTGTTCATCATCGCCAATGCGCTGCTGCTCAAGCATGTGCTGACCGAGGAGCGCATTCCCCAGGAGATCGCCCAGGCGATGCTGGACGCCGGCTTCGGGCCGGTGATGTTCCTGGTGGTGGTGAACCTGATCCTGCTCATCGGCGGTCAGTTCATGGAGCCCTCGGGCCTGATCGTGATCGTGGCGCCGCTGGTGTTTCCCATTGCCATGCACCTGGGCATCGACCCCATCCACCTGGGCGTCATCATGGTGGTGAACATGGAGATCGGCATGATCACGCCGCCGGTGGGACTCAACCTGTTCGTCACCGCGGGGGTGGCGCGGATGCCGGTGTTGTCGGTGGTGCGCGCCGCGCTGCCCTGGCTGGCGATCCTGTTCGTGTTCCTGATCCTGGTCACCTATGTGCCCTGGATCTCCACCCTGATCCCCAACAGCCTGATGGGTCCGGAGATCGTGACCCTGCATTGACCGTACAGCGCGGCTGCCGCTGTCATTTCGACCGTAGGCAGCGGCGCAGCCGGTGCCGGAGCGGAGAAATCCCGGAGCCGGTTCGGGCAACGAGATCCCTCCGCTCCGCCTGCGGCTCCGGTCGGGATGACAGCGAGGTGGCCTCCTTCCGACATCCGCGGCAGTCGGGAGCCATTTTCCCTATACTCCCTGCATGTCGGCAATCTTCATCAGCTACCGCAGAGACGACAGCTCGGGCTATGCCGGCCGGCTGTTCGATCGCCTGGTCCAACGCTTCGGCCGCGAACGCCTGTTCATGGACATCGAGAATCTCGAGCCGGGCATGGACTTCGTGGCGGCCATCGACCGTGCCATCGCCTCCTGCGGTGCGGTGATCGCATTGATCGGTCCCGACTGGCTCAGGGCGCGTGACGCCCAGGGGCGGGCGCGCCTGGACGATCCCCATGACTTCATCCGCCTCGAGATCGCCGCTGCGCTGAAGCGCGACATCCGGGTCATACCGGTGCTGGTGCATGGCGCCGAGATGCCGCAGGAGCAGGATCTTCCAGAACCCCTCAGGCCCCTGGCACGGCTGCAGGCCACCGAACTGTCCGACAACCGCTGGGAATTCGACGTGGGTCGCCTGGCCGACGTGCTGGAGTCCCTGCTGGGCCGGCGCCGGAAGACCGGCGATGAGGCAGCGCGGCCCGCCGGGCGGGGACGGCTGTGGGCAGGCCTGGCCGCCGGAC
>CAZVIG010000181.1:1395-5191 GCA_964627395.1 uncultured Sedimenticola sp. | reverse complement strand
CCAACTCTACCGCCAATGGGTGTGGTGGCTCCTGTTGAGCTTTTCCGAGGAGACCGTCCAGCCCGAACGCATGGAGGGGATCCCCGAAGACCTGCTGCTGCGCAACCTGATCCTGGAGAAGAACGACACCCAGGCCCTGGCGCTGGTCGGTGAACCCGATTGGAAGGCGCTCGGCTACGAATTGCTGAACAACCCATCGGTCCCGCAGGCCACCATCGATGACCTGCTGGCCCTGGCGCAGACCTGCCGCCGTATCCGGCAACTGATGGATGACGACGGCGGACTGGCCCTGTGGCAGACCGACGGGTAACGGTGCCGGAAGCGAGGTGGACGATGCCGAAGACGACACACGCAGAGCTGGTATTCCACACCCTGCGCTACGTCACGGAAACCCTGGCCGAAGGGGACATCCACTCGGTGCTGGACCTGGGTTTTCGGCTGGACCAGATTGCCCGCCTGGAGCGGTTCACCCTGCGCGATCTCTATCACATCAGCCAGGTACGCACGCACTTCATGGACATCTCCGTGGACCCCGCCTGCTTCGACCGGGTACTGGACCACATGGAACGCAACAAACGTCACGATGCCCTGCAGAACGAACTCATCCGCCTGCGCGCACCGCTCGCCATGATGCGGGCCTTCTTCGGCATGACCAACGCCGAATACGCCGCCCGCCGCAAACTGCTCGGCATGACAGGCACCGGCATCGGGCGACCGCCCGCACCGTCCGAAGACGACGAGCAGCGCGTCTGGAAGGCCTGGCAGGCCAACGCCCACCATCCCGTTGAAGCGCGTTACCTGCATGTTGGTCAGACGACCGGCGTGCCCTTGAACACCGTCTGGGCATTGATCCGATCCTGGGAGGCCACCGGGCTGCTGTCGTCGAAGCAATCAGACGATGCCAGCAAGGTCGTTCGGCTAAAGACCAATGAACAATGAGCCTGTGGGGAACTGAGTGGAGCACGATACCGGAAAGATCAGACCCGAAACACATGCCCTGGATGCCTTCATCCAGGCGACCGTGGAACGGCTCCTGACCACCGAGACCCGCAGCGCCGCTCCAGCCGACGGCCTGTTGTTCCTCGGCAACTGGCACGATGCCATGCCGCGGCTGATCTTCCAGGACCCGGTGCTCCAGCCGGTGGACACCCGCATCTGGGGTGTGATCAAGATCGCCGCCGCCGGCACCCACCCGACCGCCTTCCCCACCTACAAGCAGATCGCAAGAACCGCCAACGTCGGCTCCGAGGCCACCGTCGCCCGGTCCATGGCGATCCTGCGCGCCACCCGCTGGCTCTCGCTTTGCCGCCGGGTGCGTGACGCCCAGGGCCGTTTCCGTGGCAACATCTACGCCCTTCACGACGAGCCGCTGCCGCTGGCCGACACCCTCTATCTCGACCGGGATTACATCCAGTTTCTGGAGCAGGCACAGAACCACGCCCATCCCCAGGTACGGAAGGTCGCAGCCGCCGTACTGGGCACCATCGAGGAGGATCTCCAGGAAGGCGACGGTGGCACCGCGCACCTCAGTCCAATGCAGAGGCGCCTGGAGGCCATCCGAACCCTGCAAGGCGAGGCGAGCCGCTTCTTCGGCTTCTCCTCCCGCCAACTTCAAAATCTGAAGTCGGCACCTGATGTCACCCCACTTCAAAATCTGAAGTCCCACCCACTTCAAAATTTGAAGTCGGAACGTAGTAGTAGTTGTAGTTATATAAATAAAAAAACAACTACTACAACAACAGGGAACCCAGAAAAGTCTGACGCGCGTGCGCGCGAAGAGAACACGCAGACCACGCTCGCATTCCCCTCATCGCTGACGCAGAACGAACTCCGTCTGGCCAGGATCTGTCTGCGCAATGCGCCCGAGACCGTGCAACAGGACATCCTGGACGAACTGGCCGGCCGGCTGTTCGCTGCCAAGCGCAAGAGTGAACCCATCGACAACCCCATCGGCTACTTGGCACAACTGTGCAAGGCGGCCCGCAAAGGATCGTTCACCCTCACCAGCCTGGGATTGAAGGCCCGGGAGCAACGTCGCCAGGAGGCCCATCTGAAGCGGCTGGAAGAGATCAGCCGCGAACGTGCACTGGCCCACATGCAGACCCTGCTCGAAAACCCTAGCCGACCGAGCCCGGACCGGGAATCCCGGACACAGGGGGCAAGTGATGGCAGTGCCATCACCTCACACGACGATTCGGTTGATGGTAGTGCCATCAGCCCATCGCTTGAAATGCAGACCCCAACCCATCGGACATACGGACCTCGGAGTGATGGCAGTGCCATCACTTTGCACAACGACTCGACTGATGGCAGTGCCATCAGTCCTGCGACCGGCCCACCGGATGATTCGCGCGAAAGATTCAAGCCACCGGGGTGATGGCACTGCCATCACCCCGGTACAGGTGCCACGTGGCACATCGAAATCCGCTGACAATGGAGGAACACGCTTATGGCCCAAACGACGACGGCAGACAACGCGGACGAACAGACGCCCCGCGAACTTCCCGACAACGCGGACCCGGCCGTGGACTACAAGACCGCCGCGGATCGTCCCGGCACCCTGCGCGGCGACGCCTGCCTGGTGATCCAGACCCGGCAGGCGCAACGTCTGGTCTACGGCCGCAGGCAATCCCGAGAGCATCCCGGCATCATCGGGCTGGTCCGCTTCGGCATGCTGATGAAACGCATCTGGGTCTCGGCAATGCTGGACGACCCTTACGCGGACTGGTTCCTGCTGCAAATCCATGAGGCCCTCGAAACCGGCCGCAGTGAGATCCAGAAGATGCGAACCGAGATGGACGAGCTGTTGCGCTCGACACGTGGCGTGGAGATCGCCATCGCCCACTCCCTCAAACCGGCCCGTGTTCCGCTCCAGTTTGCCAATCCCTATGGCTACATGGGCGCCTATCTGGTGGGCGACTACGACGAACTGGTCTGCGCGGTGCTCACCGCCCGGCACGTCGGCCTGCTCGGCCGAGACCCCGCCGAGCAGATGTTGCACCGAGGCGGCCGGCTGATCCGCCGCGCCTTCCTGCTTCCCACCCAGTGGAAACACTGCGCCGTCGATCGCAACGATGTGCGCCAGGACAACCAGCGCGCCCAGGCGGCGCGTACCGCCATGGGGGAACTGCCGCAGGAGGTCCTGGACGGCACGCGCCGAGCCCGCCACGCCCCGGAGATCCGGAATCAGTCAACGACGGCTGCGCCAATGCGCAAAGGCTTCCTCTCCGCTCGCGCTACCGGCGACACGCAGGTGGCCCATGACGAGTAGATAACAGCGGGGAAATCGAAAGTGATACGAGCGGACACAAAAGGCCCTTTATTGCCCTTTAAGGGTAAGGGGGGCGCCCGGGTTCGTTTGCGGGAACTGGAGCGAAGACAGGCGGAGATCGAGTCACGCATGCGCAAGCTCGCGCAGGAGTTCCAGGCGACCTTCCGCTCCCCGCGGGTTGCCCACCTGGTGGTGCACCATCACGGCGGCTACTTCAATCTGCGCTGGCGTGCGACCGGCAATGATGGATGCGGCCAGACGTTTTTCGAGCTCACTACCACCGACCAGGGCCAGCGGGTATTGGCCAGGCTGCCGCCGGTCGTGCGGCCGTTGTTTCTGCGCTTCGAGCGGCAACGTCTGGAACTGAACCTCGCCTCCAGCATTTGCCAGCACGAACTGCGGCGGCTGCGCGATTACCTGGTGAAACTGGAGGCGCTTCGCACCTGCCAGAACGAAAACCCGCCGTGAACCGAAATACGGTTTCCACTGTGCGGCCCAAGGTGTCTGTGATGCCATGGTGGCGAC
>CAZVIG010000181.1:0-1295 GCA_964627395.1 uncultured Sedimenticola sp. | reverse complement strand
ACCCCAGGAGGAATCGAGATGAGTACATTGTTCAGCGGTACCGGCAATTTGGGCAACGCCCCTGACTTGAAACATGTCGAAGTGGACGGCGAACAGCGGCCCGTGGCCGACATGCGGATCTTCTTCGACCGCCGCGTCAAACAGGAGGACGGCAGCTTCGCGGATGGTGGCGGATTCTGGGTGACGGCCAGCATTTGGGGCTGGCGGGCCGAGGCGGCGGCGAAGCTGCTGCCCAAGGGCGCCCGCATCTTCGCCCGCGGCCGGTTGCGGGAAGAGACCTGGGAAGACGACCAGGGTGAGCAGCATACCCAGCTGCGCCTCGATGCCGACTACCTCACGGTGGACCTGCTGTGCGTCGACGCGCTGACCGTGCGCTCCAAGTCGGACGAGGTGGACGACGAGGAATCGGACTGACGGATCAGGATCGCTCGGGGACCCCTGTAAACCATGGCTGGCAACAGACAACACGCCGTGGACGGCAATGCCGAGTTAGACCGTCCGACGCCGGGTGCCACGTGGCACCGAACCGCGACGGCGCCGCATGAACGGCACGAGAGCGAGACGAGCGTGCGGCAACTCGACGTGGACCTGCTTCGCCCGGGGCGCTACCAACCCCGGCGCAGGTTCACTTCCGAGGCGCTTGCGGAGCTGGCCGAATCCATCCGCACCGAGGGTGTGGTGCAACCGATCATCGTCCGCCCCCTCCCCGACACGGCACCGACACGCTACGAGATCATCGCCGGCGAGCGCCGCTGGCGCGCCGCCCAACTGGCGGGACTCCAGCACATCCCCGCCCTGGTACGGTCCACCGACGACCGCTCCACCCTGGTCCAGGCCCTGGTGGAGAACATCCAGCGCGAGGACCTCAACCCCGTGGAGGTGGCGCGCGGCGTGGAGCGCCTGATCAGCGAGTTTCGGCTGACGCACCAGGAGGCCGCCCGCCGGCTCGGCCGTTCACGCGACAGCATCACGCATCTTCTCCGGATCCTGAAACTGGAACCTCCGGTCCTGGCCCAGGTCGAGGACGGCCGGCTCAGCCTCGGACACGCCAAGCTGCTGGCAGGACTGCCGCAGCCCATGCAGCGCCATCTGGCGGACGAGGCCATCCACAAGGGCCTGTCGGTCCGGGCGCTGGAGCGGCGGATCCGCGCCCTGGACAGCGCACCCGAGCGGCGGTCAGACGCCCACAGCCGGCGTGACGCCGACATCGTGCGCCTCGAGCAGCGGGTGGGTGAAATCGTCGGTGCGGAGACCCGGGTCGACTATGAGCCGGAACGTGGCCGGGGGCGGATCTC
>CAZVIG010000180.1:0-5245 GCA_964627395.1 uncultured Sedimenticola sp. | reverse complement strand
CCAGGGCGGGCCCGTAACGATCCGCCATTCGGCCCCGGGAGGTGGTCCATCATGATCTCCGGTATCCAGGTGTTCGGGCGCCTCCTGTTGCGTCACTGGCTGCTGGCCGGCGCCCTGGTCGGTCTGGTGGGGACCATGCTCGCTCTGCGTCGACTGCCCCGGCTAGATGCAGGCGACCTCGAGGTACTGTGGCTGCTGGGTGTGCTGTCGGTGTCTGTGAAGGGCCTGGAGGTGAGCGGGCTGACGCGCAATCTGGCACTGCGCATGGAACAGGGACGCAAAGTGCCGTTGAAGCTCACCCTGTTTACCTTCTTTCTGGCGATGCTGGTGACCAATGACGTGGCCCTGCTCGCGGTGGTTCCCATGACGCTGCTGATGGGCACCCGTCTCAAGGGGCTGCTGGTGATCCTCGAAGCACTGGCGGCGAATGCGGGGTCTGCCCTCACGCCCTTCGGCAACCCGCAGAACCTCTACATCTACTGGCATTTCGACATCCAGCCGCTGATCTTCATGCGCGAGATGTCGCCCCTGGTGCTGTTCTATCTGATTCTGCTTGCCGCTGGCGCTTTGCTGGTGCGCATGGACTCTCTCCCGGCATCTCCCGCGGCGGCGGTTCCGGTCGGGCGAGGTGCGTGGATGCACCTGGCGCTTCTGCTTTTGGTGATCGCCGTGGTGTTGAACCTGCTGCCGCTTTGGGTGACGCCTCTGGTGCCCCTCTGGGCGCTGGCGTTCGACCGCCGCAGCCTGGCGATCGACTTCGAGCTGCTGGTGATCTTCGCCTGTTTCTTCGCGCTCAGCGACAACCTGCGCCAGATGCTCGGTGCGCACCTCATGTATCCCGGCCATCTGTTTCTGCTGGCGGCGGGTCTCAGCCAGCTCGTCAGCAACGTGCCTGCGGCTTTGCTACTGGCCCCGCATACCGAAGACTGGCGCGCCCTCACCTGGGGCGTCAGCGTCGGCGGTTTCGGCAGCCTGGTGGGCTCGCTGGCCAATCTCATCGCCTGGCGTCTCTATGTTCGCGGGAGAGCCGGCGACGAGGTCTTCCGTTTTACTTTCGTGTTCATCCTGCTGGGCGGGCTGGCGTTTCTCGCCGGTGTCGGTCTGTACTATCTGGTGTGAATACCATGGCGCCACGCGCCGAATCCCTTTCCTATACTGAAAGTGCAGGAAGCCCGTGCGCCCGCGCCGGGTGGGAGGGGAACCGGAAAGGGAGATGGCGCACCATACCCCCAGCATCTTCATCAGCTACCGGCGTGCCGATGCCGCGGCCAACGTCGGGCGGCTGTTCGACTGGCTGACCCGCTATTACGGCGAGGATCGGGTGCACTTCGAGCAGGTGTTCGTGGACACCGACGGCATCGATCCCGGACAGGACTTCGAGCAGGTGCTGAACCGGCGCCTGGCGGCGGCGGACGTGGTGCTGGTGGTGATCGGCCCCCACTGGCTGGATGCGCGCAACGAGCGGGGGCGCCGCCTGGACCAGCCGGAGGACTATGTACGCCGCGAGGTGGCCGCGGCGCTGGCGCAGGGCAAGCGCGTCATCCCGGTGTTGGTGGGGGGTGCCTCGATGCCGTCGCGGGACGCCCTGCCCGAGCCCCTGAAGCCGCTGGCGACTCTGAACGCCATCGCCATCGACGATGCCCTGCACAGTTTTCGCCAGGACTTCGACCGCCTGGTGGACGCCATCCTGCAGCGCCGGCGCGGGCGCCTGGAGGTGGAGCGCGACCGCCTGCGCCTGTTTCTGCGCGCGCTCCGGCTCTCCTCGCTGCTGGTGCCGGCGACCGCCCTGCTGCTGGTGCTGGCGCTCTGGGTGGGCCTGCTGGAGGGCCTGGGAATCGACCGCCATGTCTCGGGCTGGATCCAGGGGCTGGGCGACCGGCTGTTTCCGCATCGCCCGGGGCCCGGGGTGACGCTGGTGGCCCTGGATGCGGCCACCCTGGCGCGTCTGGCGCCGCAGCCCGGCGAGCAGGCGGCGCTCGCCGCCTGGTTCCGCGACTTGGCCCGATGGCGGCGCGATGCAGCGGCGCTGGTGGATCGGCTCTCCGCAGCGGGCGCGCGTGCGGTGGTGTTCGACCTGTACTTCGAGCAACAGAGCGCAGCGGATGCCGAGCTGGCCGCGGCGATCGGGCGCGCCCGCGAGCGCGGCACCCGGGTGGTGCTGGGCGCACGCCGCCTGGACCCCGAGGGCCGCCCCCTGATGGCGCCGCTGCTGCGCGAGGCGGCCGACTGGGGCTCGGTGTGCATCCACCACTTGGGCGGAAGCAGCGTGATGGTGGCCCTGGCGGCGCTGGATCCCGCGCAGCGCGACCGGGAGATCCAGCGCGGCCGCCTGCCGGCGCTGGCCCTGCGCGCCGTCTCCGCCGATCCAGCGCCGCGTTTCGCCATCGCCGCGCGCGAGATCGTCCTCGAGGACGGCAGCGATCGGCCGGTGCCGCAGTTTTCGTTGGTCCGACGCATCCGCTATCTGACGCCGCAGGGCGAACCGGGCGCCTGCCGCATCCCGCCGGACGGCGCCGATGCCGCCATGCTGCTGCTGCACCGGCTGCCGCCCGGCTACTGGCAGGACCCGGTGCGACGCCTCGGCCAGCGCCAAGTACTGAAAGGCGGGGGCGAGCGCCTGCGCGGCCAGGTGGTGATGATCGGTGCCCTGGACGGGGCGCGCGACCGGGCGCGCCTGGCCGCGGGGCGCCCGCACGGCCTGGAACTGCACGCCAGCGCGGTGGCCGATCTGCTCCAGGGACATGCCCTGAAGCGGCCCACTCTGGGCAGCGATCTGTTGCTGATGCTGCTGCTGGGCGCCGCCGGCGCCGCGCTGGGCTATCTGGCCGCGGCCTGGCCCCCTCTGCGCCGCCGTCTGACGCTGGCAGGCGCGCTGCTCGGCTATCTGGCGCTGGCGGTGATCCTGGTGCCGCTGGGCTGGCTGCTGCCGGTGCTCTATCACCTGGGGGCCTTCCTGGCCGCCTATTTCGCGATCCGCTGGCTCTGGCATCGCACCCTGGCCGGGGGCCCCGGTCTCCCCGAGCGATGAGGAATCCCACCATGCCGCTATCTCACGACTCCCGACACATCCATGGCGCTGCCCGAAACCGCAGGCCCTCCCCCGCCCTGCTCCGACTGGCCCTGTCGCTGCTGGCCTTGCTGGTCCTCGCCGGTTGCAGCACCCGCATCGCCCGGGTGGTGGAGGCCGACCCGGCGGCGCCCGGCGGCTGGGCCGAGCTGCGTGGCAGCAGCGCCACCCGGATCAGCCTCACCCGCGGCGGCCAGCGCCGCCTGGTGGGCGCCCCCTATGCCCTGCAGAAGGGCGACATCGTGGAGACCGGCCCCGGGGTGGGGGTGCTGATCCAGTTCGAGAACGGGGGCCGGGCGATACTGGCACCGCGCACCCGGGTCCGGCTGGGCTCCCTGGAGGTGTTCTTCGGCAAGGTGCTGGCCGATCTGCGGGGCCGCTTCGAGCTGTTCGACGAGTCGCTGGTGGCCGCCCTGGGCGGCACCCGGCTGCTGTTCGAGTCGCGGCCCGGGCGTCGCACCGAGGTGGCGGTGCTCGAGGGCTGGGTGCAATGCCGCTCGCGTCGCGGGGCCTGGGCCCCGGTGCGGGTGACCGCCGGCCAGCGCCTGAGCGCCGATCAGCGCGGCCGGCGGCCGCCCCGGGTGCGCCCCATGACGCGCGCCGAGATCCGCGAGCTGGAGCAGTGGGAGCGCGCCTTCGGTCGCCCCGCACGACGCGGCTGGTGCTGCAAGGGCGGGCGTGTGCAGCCGGGCTATGACCGCCAGTGCCCCGGCCGTTTCGCCTACGGCCGCGCCCAGGCCATACGCCTGTGCGAGGTCGGCTGGTGCTGCAGCAGGGGGCGGGTGCGCAAGGGGATTCGTGCCGACTGCCGCGGCAGTTTCCACCGCAATCAGGCCGCGGCGAAGCGCGCCTGCGCGGCACCGGCACCCACCCCGACGCACGGCGTGCTGCAGGGCTGGTGTTGCCGCAACGGCAAGCTGCAATGGCAGAGCTACCCCGCCTGTCTGGAGCAGCAGGGCGAGTTCTTCAAGGACCAGGCGCAGGCGAAGAAGGCCTGCAAGCCGATGATCTACTGACAGGCCGTGGAAAAACGGTGTTTTTCGACATCCTTACTAAAGCGCCTCGGCCCGGTCGCTGCGCGGCGGCAGGGTGGCGCGCAGGATGAGATAGCCCAGCAGCCCGGAGGCGAGGGAGCCGACGATGATGCCCAGGCGCTCGTCGAAGACGCGGTCCACGCCGGTCTGCTCGAACGCCAGCGAGCCGATGAACAGGCTCATGGTGAAGCCAATGCCGCACAGCACCGCGGCGCCGTAGAGGCTGCCGTGGCTGAGGTCCGAAGGCAGGCGCGCCAGCCCCAGACGCAGCCCCAGCCAGCAGAAGGCGAACACCCCGATCTGCTTGCCCAGGAACAGCCCCAGGGCGATCCCCAGCGGCACCCCGTGCAGCAGTTGCGGCAGGCCCACCCCGGCAAGCGAGATGCCGGCGTTGCAGAAGGCGAACACCGGCAGGATGAAGAAGGCCACCGCGGAATGCAGGTCATGTTCCAGGGTCTCCAAGGGCGAGGGGTCGCTGCTGCGGGGGGCGCGCATGGGGATGAACAGCGCCAGCACCACCCCGGCGAGGGTGGCGTGCACCCCGGACTTGAGCAGCGCCACCCACATCACCGCGCCCACCGCCAGGTAGATGCTCTTCTCGGCCACCTGCAGCCGGTTGAGCAGGAACAGCACGCCGAGACAGACCGCCGCCACGGCCAGGGCGGTGGCGGAGATGCTGGCGGTGTAGAACACCGCGATGATCAGGATGGCGCCGATGTCGTCGAAGATCGCCAGCGCGGTGAGGAACAGCTTCAGGCTGGTGGGCACGCGCGAACCCAGCAGGGCGAGCACCCCCAGGGCGAAGGCGATGTCGGTGGCCGCCGGGATGGCCCAGCCCTGCAGCGCCACCGGGTCGCCCTGATTGAACGCCACGTACACCAGGGCCGGTACCGCCATGCCGCCCAGGGCGCCGAGGCCCGGCAACACGATGTTGCGCCGGTCGGCGAGCTGGCCGGCCACGAATTCCCGTTTCAGCTCCAGCCCCACCAGCAGGAAGAACACCGCCATCAGGCCGTCGTTGACCCACAGCAGCAGCGGTTTGGCGATCTTGAGCACGCCGATCTGCACCGCCACCGGCGTGTCCAGCAGCAGGGCGTACCAGTGGGCGAGCGGCGAGTTGGCCAGCACCATCGCCACCACCGCG
>CAZVIG010000179.1:1628-5253 GCA_964627395.1 uncultured Sedimenticola sp. | reverse complement strand
GCGACTACACCGGCTTTCCCGAGATGATGGACGGCCGGGTCAAGACCCTGCACCCCAAGATCCACGGCGGCATCCTGGGCCGGCGCGGCACCGACGACGAGGTGATGGCGGAGCACGGCATCGGCCGCATCGACCTGGTGGCGGTCAACCTCTACCCCTTCCAGCAGGCGGTGGCCGATCCCGACTGCACCCTGGAACAGGCGATCGAGAACATCGACATCGGCGGCCCCACCATGATCCGCGCCGCGGCCAAGAACCACCGTGACGTGGCGGTGGTGGTGGATCCCCAGGACTACGGCCGCATTGTGCAGGAGATGCGCGAGCACGACGGCCGGGTGAGCGAGGCCACCTGCTTCGAGCTGGCGATCAAGACCTTCGAGCACACCGCGCAGTACGACGGCGCCATCGCCAACTGGCTGGGCCGCATCCACCCCGACGGCTCGCGCGAGGAATTCGGGCGCACCATCAACCTGCAGTTCCGCAAGGCCCAGGGGATGCGCTATGGCGAGAACCCGCACCAGAAGGCCGCCTTCTATGTGGAGGAGAAGGTCGAGGAGTCCAGCGTCGCCACCGCGCACCAGCTCCAGGGCAAGGAACTCTCCTACAACAACATCGCCGACACCGACGCCGCCCTGGAATGCGTCAAGCAGTTCGACGAGGGCCCGGCCTGCGTGATCGTGAAGCACGCCAACCCCTGCGGCGTGGCCCTGGGCGACAGCCTGCGCGATGCCTACGACCGCGCCTACGCCACCGATCCCGAATCCGCCTTCGGCGGCATCATCGCCTTCAACCAGGAGCTGGACGGCGAGACCGCCGCCGCCATCGTGGAGCGCCAGTTCGTGGAGGTGATCATCGCCCCGACCGTCTCGGCGGAGGCGATCGAGGCGGTCAGCGCCAAGAAGAACGTGCGCCTGCTGGCCTGCGGCGAATGGGCCGCGGAGGCCCTGCACCGCCTCGACTTCAAGCGCGTCAACGGCGGCCTGCTGGTGCAGGACGCCGACCTGCAGCTATTGAACAAGACCGAGGTGGTGACCGAACGCCAGCCCACCGAAGACGAAATGCGCGACCTGCTGTTCGCCTGGCGGGTGGCCAAATTCGTCAAGTCCAACGCCATCGTCTATGCGCGCGACGGCATGACCATCGGCGTCGGCGCGGGGCAGATGAGCCGCGTCAACTCGGCGCGCATCGCCGGCATCAAGGCGGAACAGGCGGGCCTGGAGGTAAAGGGCTCGGTGATGGCCTCGGACGCCTTCTTCCCCTTCCGCGACGGCATCGACAACGCCGCCGAAGCGGGCATCGCCGCGGTGATCCAGCCGGGCGGCTCGATGCGCGACGAGGAGGTGATCGCCGCCGCCAACGAACACGGCATGGCGATGGTGTTCACCGGCATGCGTCACTTCCGTCACTGAGGAATGCAACCATGTCCGCACGCCATCTCCTGATCGCCCTCGCCCTGAGCGCCGCCCCGGCGCTGCAGGCGCAGCGCGTGGAGTTCCCGCTGGAGCTGATCGAGTACCTGGACGACGTCAAGGTGGTGGCCTTCGTGCGCCCCTCGGCGCTGGAGAAGGCCCCCACCTGGGATCCGGTGGCCGAACCCCTGCCGCTGGGCATCCCGCAGGCGCTGCAGGCGGTGCGCGCCTTCGTTGGACCCGACAGCGGCTACCGGCTGCAGTCCATCGAACTCAAGCCCATTCCCAGCCACCCGGGGCACTGGCACTACCTGGTACGCACCACCGACCCGCACGGCAAGCCGCGCTATTTCGCAGTGCTGCTGGACGGCACCCTGATCCCCGCCACGGTGGAACCCGAGTCCTACAAATAATCCCCAATCAGGGCAGCAGGGCCAGCAGCGGGCCGCCGACGTGGTCGCGGCTCACCAGCTTGTGGCGGATCGCCCATTTCACCGGCGCGACCCGGTCGCTGAGGTGCAGCACCGCCTTGCGCGCCAAGCGCGCCGGCAGGCGGTCGTCGGTGAACAGTCCCACGATGCGGTTGGTGCCGTGGAACAGCGGCAGGGTGGCCAAACGATGGCGCGTCTGGTAGCGGGCCAGCGCGGCAGGGCCGGCGATGTCCGCGCCGCGCCGTAGCTGCTGGCGGATCTCGCCCGCCAGCAGGTCCACCCCGCTGAGCCCCAGATTGAAGCCGTGCGCCGTGACCGGGTGCATCCCCACCGCCGCATCCCCCACCAGGGCGAAACGGCGCGCCACGAAGCGGCTCGCATGCACCGCCACCAGGGGATAGGCGAAGCGCTCGCCGGTCAGCTCCATGGCCCCCAGGCGATGCCCGAAGCGTTCCGCCACGTCGGCGGCGAAGGCATCCGCATCCATCGCCAGGATGGACTCCGCCTCGTTGCCCCGCACCGTGATCACGATGGAGCTGGCATTGCCGGGCATCGGCAGCACCGCCAGGGTGCGGCCGTAATGGAAGCACTCCCAGGCGGTCTGCTCGTGCGAGCGCTCGTGGCGCATGCGGCACACGATGGCGGTGCGCCCGAAGTCCTTCATCTCGGCGCCGATCCCCATCTGGCGCCGGGTCTGGGAGAAGCGCGTATCCGCCCCCACCAGCAGGCGCGCGCGCACCCGCCGTCCATCGGCGAGACGCGCCTCGGCGCCGTCCGCATCGCTGGCCACCTGCGTCACCTCCACGCCCGCCAGCAGCTCGACACGGTCCAGCGGCGCCACCGTCTGGTACAGGGCGCGGCGGATCCAGTGGTTGGAGACCAGCCAGCCCAGCGGAGCCCGGTCGCCGTTGTCGAAGTCCAGGGTGTGCGGGGCGTCGCCGTCGATCACCCGCGCCCGCTGCAGCGGCGCCACCTCGGCGGCGGGGATGCGCGCCCAGGCGCCGAGCTGCTCCAGCAGGCGCCGCGAGAGATGGGTCAGAGCGATGTCGCGGCCGTCGAAGGGCGGATCGGCCAGGGCCTCGGGCGGCTGGCGCTCCAGCAACAGGATCCGCAGCCCGGTATCCGCCAGGGAGCGGGCGAGGGCGAGACCGGCCGGGCCGGCCCCGACGATGGCGATGTCGCAGTCCATGAAACCACCTCCGGCACAGGGGGACCGGCCCAGACTAGCGCCGCGCCCCCACCCGTGACTTGATGCCGGTCAAGCCGAACGGCCGAAACGGGCCTCAAGATTCCCCCCGCCCGGCCGCTAGTACCGGCAGTCCCGAGGATGCCCCGGCGGCGTGGCAGGAAAAGAATGAATACCATGGCAGGCAAGCGGCGGCAGGCGAGCGGTTCGCCCGCAGCGGTGCGCCATCACGAGACCTGACCGGAATGCAATCACCGCACAAGCTGCGCACCATCCGCGCCAACCAGAACGACCACATCTTCACCCGTCTGCGCTACTCGGTGGCCGCCTCGCTGCTGGTGGCCGTCGCCATCGTGGCCTTCATCGGCGAGGAAGTGGACCCGACCCTCTCCCTGATCTGGCTGGGCCTCACCCTGGCGGTGGCGGGCTATCGTTTCCATTCCGCAATCGCCTATGCGCGCGATCCCCACGCCCATGCGCGCTGGCGGCACTGGCACTCCCGCTTCCAGGCGGGCAGCTTCGCCGCGGCCTTCCTGTGGGCGGTCGCCCCCTGGCTGCTGTTCCCGGAAAGTTCGCCCACCCACGAGGTGCTGTTGGTG
>CAZVIG010000179.1:0-1618 GCA_964627395.1 uncultured Sedimenticola sp. | reverse complement strand
GGCCGCCGAGTTGCTGCTATGCCGGGACGGCGCCAGCGTCCGCGGGGTGCTGGTGGCGCGGGGCCGCGCCGGGGCGGGCGGGGGCGCCATCGCCACCCTCTCCTACGACCGGGAGACGCTCACCCTCTACCTGCTCACCCTGATGGTGGGCACCGTGAGCCGCCTGCTGATGGCCCAGACCACCCTCGCCTTCCAGCTCGCACTGCTGGTGACCCTGTACTTCATGTTTCTCATCAAAGGCGGGCTGGACATCGGCGCCAGCTACCTGGAGATGCTGCGCCTCAAGGAGGACGCACGCGAGAACGACATGGCGCTGCTCTCCAGCGCCGAGAGGATGGCGCGCATCGGGTACTGGCGCTGGGACATGCATTCCGAAACCCTGGAGATATCGCGCAACCTGGCCCTGATGTGCGGGCGCGAGACCGACCGCGTCACCTTCGACGAATGCCTTCAACTGGTGCATCCCGACGACCGGCGGCGGGTGGCGGAGACCATCGAGACGGTGATCAACACCGGCACCGAGGCGACCGTGGAATACCGCCTGCGCCGCGAGGGGGACGCCGACTGGGTGATCATGAACCAGATCGTCACCCTGTACACCAACAGCAACGGCGAGGAGTCGCTGATGGGCACGGTGCAGGACATCTCCATGATCAAGTCCGCGGAGCAGAAGATCTTCTCCATGGCCTACTACGACGAACTCACCGGCCTGGCCAACCGCGGCCATCTGCACCAGCACCTCGCGGAGCAGATCAAGCACGCACGCCGCACCGGCGGCCACCTGGCGCTGCTGTATCTGGACCTGGACAACTTCAAGAGCATCAACGACACCCTGGGCCACGCCATGGGCGACCGCTTCCTGCAGGCCTTCGCCGCCATGCTGCGCGAGGTCCTGCGCGAGGACGACTTCCTGGCACGCCTCGGCGGCGACGAGTTCTGCATCGTGATCCAGGACGTGCAGGATGGGGTGACCCCGGCCTGGGCGGCGCAGCGCTGTCTCTCCCTGGGGCGGCAGGCGGTGCTCCTGGATGGCCACGAGATCCTCCCCGCCATGAGCATCGGCATCGCCACCTTCCCCCAGGACGGCGACGACGCCGACAGCCTGCTGCGCGCCGCCGACACCGCGATGTACGCCGCCAAGCGCAAGGGCAAGCACGGCTTCGCCTTCTACGACCGCAGGCTCACCGAGGAGGCGACGCGCCGCATGCAGCTCGAATCGGACCTGCGGCGCGCGGTCGGCGGGGACCAGTTCCGCCTGGTGTACCAGCCCAAGGTAACCACCGCCGACGGCCGCATCGCCGGGGTGGAGGCGCTGATCCGATGGGAGCATCCGGAACGCGGCCCGGTGCCGCCCGGCGAGTTCATCGACACCGCCGAACGTATCGGCCTGATCAACGACATCGGCGACTGGGTGCTTGAGACCGCCTGCCGCCAGCTCCGCCAGTGGCAGCGCCTGGGGCTGAACCTGCAGATGGCGGTCAATATCTCCTCCTCGCATTTCGGCAGCCCCGACTTCGTGGAGAAGGTGATCGAGGCGCGGCGCCGCCACGAGCTGCCGGAGGGCAGCCTGGAGATCGAGATCACCGAAAGCGTCAGCCGCGACCCGCGCCTGCACATC
>CAZVIG010000178.1:0-5257 GCA_964627395.1 uncultured Sedimenticola sp. | reverse complement strand
GAAGCGGCGCCCGCGGGGCCATCAGTTGGTGCAGTCCCTGGCCCAGCACGGCGGCTGGTGTGAAGCGCCCACCCTGCGCCTGTGGCGGGTGATGCGCATCGCGGTGGCCGAGCCTGCGCGCCGCCGGGGCATCGGCAGTGCCCTGCTGGCCCGCCTGCGGGAGGCGGCAGCGACCCGGGGGGTCGACCTGCTGGGCACCAGCTTCGGCCTGGATGCCTCCTTATTGGCGTTCTGGGAGCGCAGCGGCTATTCGCCGGTGCGTCTCGGTCACCGCGTCGATCCCGCCAGCGCCGCCCGCTCGCTGCAGATGCTGTACCCGCTTAGCGAAGCCGGCCGGCCCCTGGCCGAAGCCGCGGGCGCGCGGTTCCGGCGGGACCTGCCCTGGCGCTTGTGCAGGGAGCTTGCCGATCTGCCGCCGGAGACCGTCGCCGCCCTGCTGCGTGGGCGTGACTGCAGCGATCTGCCCCTGGACGAGGCCGACCGCCGGGCGCTGCGGCGCTTCGCCACCGGGGGACAGGACATGGAGGAGCTGTGGCCCCTGCTCTGGCGCTGGGCGGTGCGGCGGCTGGCGGAGGGCGCGCAGGGGCCGGAGGCCGTGGCCCTGGCGAGCCTGCTGCAGGGGAAGCCATTCGAGGCGGCGGCGCTGCGGGATGGCCTGTCCGGGGATTGACCTGGTGGCGGCCCGTCCCTACATTCCGCGACATAACGACACAACGAGGAAGCCGCCATGCTGAAGGTTGGAGACAAGGCCCCCGATTTCGAATTGCCGGATGCCGACATGGAGATGCGCCGCTCGGCCGACCTGGCCGGGAAGAACTACGTCATCTATTTCTATCCCAAGGACGACACCCCCGGCTGCACCATGGAGGCGCAGGAGTTCACCGACCTGATGGAGGAATTCGAGCGCCTGAACACGGTGCTGATCGGCGTCAGCCGCGACAACTGCCTCAGCCATGCCGAGTTCCGCGACAAGTACGGTCTGGGCGTCACCCTGCTCGCCGATGTGGAAGGCCAGCTCGCCGAGGCCTACGGGGTGTGGCAGGAGAAGGAGAAGAACGGCCAGAAGCGCATGGGCATCGTGCGTTCCACCTTCATCGTGGACGGCGACGGCATCATCCGCCACGCGGAATACGGGGTCACCCCCAAGGGCCATGCCGAAAAGATCCTGGAAGTCCTGCGCGGGCTGAAGTCGTAGGGTTCAGCCGGGCAGCATTTCCTCCCAACCGAAGGCCTCGAACAGCCGCTCCCATTCCGGCTCCGCCTGGGCGCTGAAGGCAAGCCGTTCGCCGCTGGCCGGGTGGGTGAAGGTCAGCCGCTGCGCGGTGAGCATCAGGCGGTGGATGCCGTAGCGCTCGCGGAAGAAGCGGTTGTGGCGGCCGTTGCCGTGGGTGGTGTCGCCGATGAGGGGATGGGAGATGTGCTTGAAGTGGCGGCGGATCTGCTGGCGGCGGCCGGTCACCGGTTCCACCGCCGCCAGGGAGTAGCGTGAGCTGGGGTAGCGGTCCACCGCCACCGGCAGCTCCACCCGGGCGAGGCGCCGGTAACGGGTGACCGCGGGCTGGGGCGCGGCCTGCGGGGCGTCGTCGTCGCGGATCGGATGGTCGATCACCCCCTCCGCCTCCACCCAGCCGCGTGCCAGGGCGTGATAGATCTTCTCCACCTCGTGGCGCTCGAACTGCCCGGCCAGGGCGCGGGCCGTCTCTGGGTTCAGCCCGAACACCATCACCCCGGAGGTGGCGCGGTCCAGGCGATGCACCGGCCAGATGCGGCGGCCGAGCTGGTCGCGCAGCGTCTGCAACAGGAACACCCGGTCGCGCGAGAGCGGGGTGCGGTGGACCAGCAGGCCGGGGGGCTTGTGGATCACCACCAGGTGGTCGTCCAGGTACAGGATCGGCAGGGGCATGGAAACGGTTCCGTCGCGGAGGGTCGATTGTAGCGGGTTCCGGCAGGTGCGATTTTCGGGTTAAGGTTCGGGCATGTCCCTGCGCACCCGCATCCTGCTGTTTCTGTTTCTGTTCGCGCTGGTGCCGCTGCTGATGGCGGTGGTGATCAACCTGCCGCTGGTGCTGGAGCGGGTGGACAGCTTCTACCGCGAGGCCTTCCTGCGCGACCTGCGCCAGGACTTCCGCGACCTGGACCAGCATCTGGCGAGCCGCGACGCCAACGTGCGCCTGCTGGCGCGCCTGCCGGAGCCCTCCCTGCTCAGCGCCCAGGCGGACCGACGTTCGGTGCGCGTGGATCTGGACCGCGCCCGCTACACCGCCTGGATCAACCGCATCCTGGGAGAGGAGCGCGACATCATCGAGATCCGCTTCCTAGACGCCCAGGCGCGCGAGCGCTTCTGGCTGGCGCGCGATCCGCGCAGCGGCTTCTGGGTGGCGCGGCCGGAGCGGCTGCCGCCCCTGCCGCCGGAGCAGCTCCAGGCGATCCGCGAGGGCGGCATCGAGGGGGTGGCCTACAGCCCGGTGCGGGTGAACCTGGCGGCGAGCGATCCCCGCCGCATCGTCACCCTGCAGATGATGGGTCCGATCCGCTACAAGGGCGCCTATCGCGGTGCGGTGGTGATCACCATCGACCTCAGCGGCCTGGTGCGGCGCGATCCCAACACCCTCTGGGTGCTGGACAACGGCGAATACCTGCATCTGCCGGGCATGGCCGGCCCGCGCGGCAGCGCCTTCGCCGACTATCCCGGCCTGAAGCGCCTGTTCGAGCGCCGCAAGCCGGTGCTCTGGGAGGACGAGGGCCGGCGCCTGATCTGGGTGCCGATGTTCGTCACCGAGTCGGGTACCCCGCTGTGGGTGGGACGCCAGGTGGACATGAGCCCGCTGGTGGCCTTCCGCAAACAGCTGATCACGCGGGTGATGATCATCGTGTTCGGCCTGATCCTGCTGCTGCTGGTGGTGGCGCGGATGCTGGCCAAGCGCGCGGAGCAGATCGGCAGCGAGCTGTTGCAGGGGATCCGCGCCACCCTGGAGAGCGACCGTCCGGTGGCCTTCGAATGGCACGATACCCGCGAGCTGGAGCAGCTCTCCGCGGACCTCACCCGGCTGTCGCAGCGCCATGCGGCACAGGCGGCGGGGCTGCGCCGCTCGATGCAGGAGCTGGAGGAGAGCAACCGCTACAAGTCCGAGTTTCTGGCCAATGTCAGCCACGAGTTGCGCACTCCGCTGAACTCCATCCTGCTGCTGTCCAAGCTGCTGGCGGCCAAGGACTCCGGCCTGTGCGACGAGCAGCGCGAGCAGGCGCAGGTGATCCACAAGGCGGGCAACGACCTAAAGACCCTGATAGACAACATCCTCGACCTGTCGCGCATCGAGGCGGGCAAGTTCGAGGTGCACTGCGAAAACGTGGAGGTGGACGCCCTGCTGGAGAGCGTGCGCGAGTTGATGCAGCCCCAGTTCGACCAAAAGGGGCTGCGCCTGGTGGTGGAGCGCGAGCCGGACGCTCCGGCGCGCATCCGCAGCGACCCGGACAAGATCCGCCAGATTCTCAAGAACTTCGTCTCCAACGCCCTCAAGTTCACCGACAGCGGCGAGGTGCGGCTGAGCGCGCGCGCCGCCCCCGCGCCCTGCGCCCTGGAGCTGGCGGTGAGCGACACCGGCATCGGCATCCCCGCGGACAAGCAGCAGCGCATCTTCGAGGCCTTCCAGCAGGCGGACGGCTCCACCAGCCGGCGCTATGGCGGCACCGGCCTGGGGCTCACCATCAGTCGCGAGCTGGCGGGCCTGCTGGGCGGCGAGCTGCGCCTGCGCAGCACCCCCGGCGAGGGCTCGGTATTCTCGCTGCTGCTGCCCGCCGACTGCGAGCAGACGGGGGGTACGACCGCAGAGCAGGACACCGGGCCCGCGCCGCTGCCCGAGGCCGCGCCCGCAGCCGCCGGGCCTGCACCGGCTCAGCCGCAGCTCGCCGGCCAGCGGGTGCTGCTGGTGGAGGCGGACGTGCGCACCCAGTTGCGGCTCAGCCAGGCCTTCCAGGGCTGGGGCGCGGAGGTGGTGCTGGCCTGCGATTCCCAGGAGGCGGAGGAGACCCTGGAAGAGGATGCGCGCCTTGATATCCTGGTGTTCGACCCGCAGCTACTGGACGCGGGCGCCTGCGAACGCCTGGCGCGGCTGCGCGCCGGCGGGCGGGCGCTGCTGATGATCGCCCTGGACGACGGCAGCGGCGCCCTGTGCGAGGCGGCGGCCGGCGCCCATCTGCTGGCACGGCCGCCGGACCCGGAGGCGCTGCGCCGCCTGCTGCTGGAAACCAACCAAGCGGAGAATCCATGAGCAAACCATACGCGGGCTTCAAGCTCCTGGCGGTGGACGACAACCCCGACAACCTGTTCACCCTGCGCACCCTGCTGCAGCAGCATCTGGGGGTGGAGATCCTGGAGGCGCAGAGCGGCACCGAGGCCCTGGAGATCGCCCAGAACACCCCCGACATCGACCTCATCATCCTCGACGTGCAGATGCCCGAGGTGGACGGCTTCGAGACCGCGCAGTTGCTCAAGGCGCGCCGCAAGACCCGCGACATACCCATCATCTTCCTCACCGCCGCCTTCAAGAGCGAGGAGTTCCAGCAGCGCGGCTACGCCATCGGCGCGGTGGACTATCTGCTCAAGCCGGTCGACGACAACCAGCTCATCAACAAGGTGAGCACCTATTTCCGGCTGATCGAGAAGGAGCGCCAGCTCAACCAGATCCTGGAGCAGCAGGTGGCCGAACGCACCGCCGAGCTGCGCCAGGCCAACCAGCACTTGCAGAAGATCGTCGAGAACATGGGCGAGGCGCTGTTCGTGCTCTCCCCGGACGGGCGCATCAAGGAGGCCAACCCGGCGGCGCAACGCCTGCTGGGCTACAGCGAAGAGGAGCTGCGCGGCATGTCCATCGGCGATGTGTTCGAGGAGGAGGGGGAGGCCCAGGCGAACGCCTTCATGGGCACCTGGCTGGAGGCCCTGATCCGCAGCGGTGCCCTGCAAGACATCGAGGCCTCGCTGATCGACCGCAACGGCGAGCGGGTGCCCATCCTGTTCTCGCGCACCGCGATCACCGGCGAGAACGGCGAGATCGAGGAAATCCTCTGTATCGCCAAGAACATGCGCGGCTACCGCAAGGTGGAGTGCGAAGACTGAGTGCGGGCTGCTATCATTTATAGGTATTCGCGAATATTCTCAAGGAGCCGTGATGACCGAGGAGAAACCCGCCAACCCGGCCCCCGTGGACGAGGACCCGACCCTGGCCGCCAACGCCCTCAAGGCGCTGGCCCACCCCCTGCG
>CAZVIG010000177.1:0-5264 GCA_964627395.1 uncultured Sedimenticola sp. | reverse complement strand
CTCCGCGTGGCGGCGGCGAGGGGATGAGGGCGGTATTCCAGTTCGTAGAGCGGCGAGCGCAGTACCCGCTCGTCACCGATCCGGCAGGCCGCTTCCGCGGAGGGGCGCTGGCCTTCGTAGATTTCGGTGCGGATCTCGGCCCCGGCCAGGGATGCCTCCGGTGGCAAGGGCGTTGCGCGACGCTGCGCCTGGATGCCGCGTTCCGCCAGCCAGGCGAGGGCGGCGTCGATGGCCGCGGGGATACGACTGCGCGTAAGCGGTCGCAGGCCGCCGCCATAGTCGTCGAGCTGTACCGGCTGCACGCCTACCAGGAGCAGCTCCTCGGGGTAGTGGCCGAGCATCTGCGCCATCGCCAGCACTTCCTGGAAACCGGTCTGGTGCAGGCTCAGCTTCTTGGCTCCCATGAAGTGCGGCACGGCATCACCTTCCACCAGCTTCAGTTCCCCTGGCGGCAGGCCATAGTCGATGGCGTCGAACACCACCAGGCAGTCGGCGGCCTGGACGTGGTGCACCAAATACAGGCCCTGGGTGCCGCCGTCCATCAGGCGGACCGAGTCGTCGAAGCAGTATTGGCGGTGGAGTTCCTCCACGGCACGCACGCCGAAACCTTCGTCCGCCCAGAGGATGTTGCCGATGCCAAGGATGAGGGTGGGTCGGGTCATGGGATGAACCTCTTGGAATCGGAAACAAGGTTAACGTAGATCAGGAAAAACGGTAATCAAACTTTCTTATTTTCCCAGGCTGTGTTTCCCGCAGGGTATCAATAAGGTGTTCGGTCGGGCGGTCAGGTGAAAAGTCATTAATCGTTTTTGGGGCGAAGCGGTGAGGTCGCGTCAGGTGGGGGCGGGCGCGTGCCGGTGGCAAGCGGCTTGCCGGCCGGGATGCCGGATCGGATACGTCATTGGCCCCCTACGCTTGCCATCGGGCGGCGATCCGATCGCAAGTGATTGAAACGATGGGATGAGTTCTGAGTGGCACAAAAATCGCTTCATCGCTGGCGTCAATCACGCCAGGGGAGAGAACGGTGTCAGTCAAAGAGACCTTTTACGAAGTGATGCGCCGCCAGGGCATCACCCGGAGGAGCTTCCTCAAATTCTGCAGCCTTACCGCTTCGGCCATGGGTCTTGGGCCGGCCTACGCCGCGAAGATCGCCGAGGCCATGGAGACCAAGCCGCGCATTCCCGTGCTGTGGCTGCATGGCCTGGAGTGCACCTGCTGTTCGGAGTCCTTCATCCGTTCCGGGCATCCGCTGGCCAAGGACGTCATCCTGTCGATGATCTCGCTGGACTACGACGACACCATCATGGCCGCCGCGGGCAAGCAGGCCGAAGCCATCGTGGGCGAGACCATCGAGAAGTACGACGGTCAGTTCATCCTGGCCTGCGAGGGCAACCCCGGCCTGGACGAGGGCGCCACCGGCGGCATGTCCTGCATCATCGCCGGGCGCCCCTACACCGAGCAGTTGCGCGAGGCTGCCCAGCATGCCAAGGCGATCATCTCCTGGGGTTCCTGCGCCTCCTGGGGTTGTGTGCAGGCGGCGGCGCCCAACCCCACCGGCGCCACCCCGATCCACAAGGTGCCCGGCATCGGCGATGCGCCGATCATCAAGGTGCCCGGCTGTCCGCCCATCGCCGAAGTGATGACCGCGGTGATCACCTACATCCTCACCTTCGAGCGGCTGCCCTCGTTGGATCGGCAGGGCCGGCCCAAGATGTTCTACAGCCAACGCATCCACGACAAGTGTTACCGCCGCCCGCACTTCGATGCCGGCCAGTTCGTAGAGCACTGGGACGACGAGGGGGCGCGCAAGGGTTACTGCCTCTACAAGATGGGCTGCAAGGGCCCGACCACCTACAACGCCTGCTCCACCATCCGCTGGAACGGTGGCCTGTCTTTCCCGATCCAGTCCGGCCATCCCTGCATCGGCTGTTCCGAGGACGGCTTCTGGGACAAGGGCGGCTTCTACAACCGCCTCAGCGAGATCCGTCAGTTCGGCATCGAGGCGAATGCCGATGACATCGGTATCGGCGCTGCCGGCATCGTGGGCGGCGCCGTGGCGGCCCACGCCGCGGTATCCGCGCTCAAGCGCACCCAGCAGAAAGGAGACGAGTGACCATGAGCATCACCAAGACGCCCAACGGCTTCACCCTGGACGATTCCGGAAAGCGCGTGGTCGTGGACCCGGTGACCCGTATCGAGGGTCATATGCGGGCCGAGGTCAACATCAACGAGGACAATATCGTCACCAATGCGGTATCCAGTGGCACCCTCTGGCGCGGCCTGGAGGTGATTCTGAAGGGACGTGATCCGCGCGATGCCTGGGCCTTCGTGCAGCGGATCTGCGGTGTCTGCACCGGCACCCATGCCCTGACATCGGTGCGCGCAGTGGAGGACGCCCTGGGCATCAGCATTCCCGAGAACGCCAACTGCATCCGCAACATCATGCAGCTCTCGCTCCAGGTGCATGACCATCTGGTGCATTTCTATCACCTGCATGCGCTGGATTGGGTCAACCCGGTGAACGCGCTGAAAGCCGACCCCCGCGCCACCTCGGAGCTGCAGCAGAAGGTGTCGCCGCACCACCCGTTGTCCTCGCCCGGCTACTTCCGTGACGTGCAGAACCGTCTCCGCAAATTCGTCGAGTCGGGCCAGCTCGGTCCCTTCAAGAACGGCTACTGGAGCAACCCGGCCTATCTGTTGCCGCCGGAGGCCGACCTGATGGCGGTGACCCACTATCTGGAGGCGCTCGACTTCCAGAAAGAGATCATGAAGACCCGCACTATCTTCGGCGGCAAGGACACCCATCCCAACTGGTGCGTCGGCGGCGTGCCCTGTCCCATCAACGTGGACGACACCGGGGCGGTCGGTGGCCTGAACATGGTCAATCTCAACCAGGTGCACGAGATTCTGAAGCAGACCAAGACCTTCGTGGACAATGTCTATATTCCGGACATTCTGGCCATCGGCCAGTTCTACAAGGGCTGGCTGTACGGCGGCGGCCTGTCCGGGCAGAACGTACTCGCCTACGGCGACATTCCGGAGAAGGCCAACGATTACAGCCCGGAGAACCTGCTGATGCCCCAGGGGGCGATCATCAACGGCGACCTGAGCAAGGTGCATCCGGTGGATCACCGTGACCCCGAGGAGATTCAGGAGTTCGTGCCACACAGCTGGTACAAGTACCCGGATGGCGTGAAGGGTCTGCATCCGTGGGACGGCATCACCGATCCCGATTTCGATGTGAGCACCGCCAAGGGTACGCCCAAGCAGATCGAGCAGCTCGACGAGCGGGCCAGGTACTCGTGGATCAAGGCGCCGCGCTGGAAGGGGCATGCCATGGAAGTGGGTCCCCTGGCGCGTTACATCGTGGGCTACGCCCAGGGGCACGAATATTGGACCGATCAGATCAAGCGCACTCTCAGCGCCCTGGATCTGCCCGTCAATGCCCTGTTCTCCACCCTGGGGCGTACCGCGGCGCGCGCGCTGGAGGCGCAATGGGCAGCGGACATGCAGCTGCATTTCTTCGACAAGCTGATGACCAACATCAAGAATGGCGACACCACCACCCACAGCGGCGAGATGTGGGACCCCGCCGACTGGCCCGCCGAGGCGAAGGGCGTCGGTTTCACCGAGGCGCCGCGGGGCGCGCTGGGCCATTGGATCCGCATCAAGGACACCCGCATCGAGAACTACCAGTGCGTGGTGCCCACCACCTGGAACGGCTCGCCCCGCGACGAGGCGGGCAACATCGGCGCCTTCGAGGCCTCCATGATGAACACCAAGGTGGCGGTCGCCGAGGAGCCGGTGGAGATCCTGCGCAATATCCACAGCTTCGATCCCTGTCTGGCGTGCTCCACCCATGTGATGAGCGAGGACGGGGAGGAGCTGGCGCATGTGACCACCGGTCCCATCAATCTTTGAGGAGAACGACATGACGGCGCTATCTACGCACAAGGTGCACCAGGAGCCGGCGGTCTATGTCTACGAGGCGCCGGTGCGCATCTGGCACTGGGTGAACGCCTTGGCGATCCTGGTGCTGGCGGTCACCGGCTACTTCATCGCCTCGCCTCTGCCCTCGCAGCCAGGAGAGGCCAGTGACAACTATTTGATGGGGTACATCCGCTTCGCACATTTCGCGGCGGCCTATATCTTCATCGTGGGCTTTCTCGGCCGGCTCTACTGGGCGCTGGTAGGCAATGCGCATGCGCGCGAGATCTTTCTGCCGCCCATCTTCCGGTCCGGTTTTTGGGGCGGCCTGTGGCATGAACTGAAATGGTATCTGTTTCTGGAGAAGCGGCCGCGCAAGTACAGCGGGCACAATCCCCTGGCGGTGCTGACCATGCACATCATGTTCGTGTGGGCCGCCGTGTTCATGATCATCACCGGACTGGCGCTGTATGGCGAAGGCGCGGGCTACGACAGTTGGCAATACAGTCTGTTCAGCGGCTGGGTCATCCCCCTGTTCGGCCAGAGCCAGGACGTGCACACCTTCCACCATCTGGTGATGTGGGTGATCGTCTGGTTCGTAATGATCCACGTCTATGTCGCGATCCGCGAGGACATCATGTCGCGCCAGAGCATCGTGAGTTCCATGATCAGCGGCTGGCGTACCTTCCGCGATGCTGGCAAGGTCGCAGACGACGACCTGCACTGATACATTCCACTCTTCCGGCTCCGCCCCGGCGTCGCCGGGGTTTTTTGTGTCGAGTTGAACGGAGCCATCGAAGTGAAACGTCATCCTGCCCTGCGCGACCTCTCCAGCGAACACCACCAGGGCCTGGTGCTGGCGAAGCACATTCGCCAGGCGTTGGCGGGCGAGCGCACGCCGGGCCCGGAGTGGGCGGAGGTGGTGGCGGTGTTCGAGGCCTCGCTGGAGCCGCACTTCCGCAAGGAGGAGGCGGAGCTGCTGCCCGCCCTGGAGGCGGCAGGGGAGGGCGAGCTGGTGGCGCGTACCCGCGCCGAGCACGAGGCGATGCGGCGCCTGGTGCGCGAGGGCGGCCCGGCGGACCTGGCGCGCTTCGCGCAGTTGCTGACCGATCACATCCGCTTCGAGGAGCGGGTGCTGTTCCAGGTGGCCCAGGAGCGGTTGCCCGGTTTCGGGGGTGGCTCGAAGAGTCGGCCGCCGGGCGGGGCAGACGCCTCCTAGGCGGGCATGTGGCGCCAGTCCTTGCCTCAGGCAGCAAAAAGGCCTCCGAATGGAGGCCTTTTGCGTAACGGTCGGTCGACCGTGGAATATGGTGCCTGGGAGAGGACTTGAACCTCCA
>CAZVIG010000176.1:0-5292 GCA_964627395.1 uncultured Sedimenticola sp. | reverse complement strand
CCTTTCTGCTGCAGGGGGTCACCGGCAGCGGCAAGACCGAAGTCTATCTGCAACTGGTGGAGCGGGTGCTGGCGCGCGGCGAGACCAGCCTGGTGCTGGTGCCCGAGATCTCCCTCACCCCGCAGCTCCAGCGGCGCTTCGCCGAGCGCCTGGGCGGCGAGGTGGCGCTGCTGCATTCCGGGCTCAGCGACAGCGAGCGGGAGCTGGCCTGGCAGCGGGTGCGTCAGGGTCTCGCGCGGGTGGTGCTGGGCACCCGCTCCACCGTGCTCTATCCGGTGGACCGTCTGGGGCTGGTGGTGGTGGACGAGGAGCACGACCCCTCCTTCAAGCAGCAGGAGGGCTTCCGCTACTCGGCGCGCGACCTGGCGGTGATCCGCGCGCGCCGCGCCGGCTGTCCGGTGGTGCTGGGCTCGGCCACCCCCAGCTTCGAGTCGCTGCGCAACGTCACCCTGGGACGCTATCGCCGGCTGCGCCTGGCGCAGCGGGCCGGGGGCGCGCGCCCGCCGCGCATCGAGCTGCTGGACGTGCGCGACCAGCCCCTGCGCGCCGGCCTCAGCCAGCCCCTGCTGCAGGCCCTGGGCCGCACCCTGGAGGCGGGGGAGCAGGGGATGGTGTTCCTCAACCGGCGTGGCTTCGCCCCGGTGCTGGCCTGCTACGCCTGCGGTTGGGTGTCGGACTGCCCGCGCTGCGACGCCCGCCAGACGGTGCACCGCGGCGCCGGCCTGCTGTGGTGTCACCATTGCGGCTCGCAGCGCCCCCTGCCCCGCCACTGCCCGGAATGCGGCAGCCCGGAACTGCATCCCCTGGGGCAGGGCACCGAGCGCCTGGAGCAGGAGCTGGGCGCCGCCTTTCCCGGGGTGCCGTTGATCCGCGTGGACCGCGACGCCACCGCGCGCAAGGGCAGCCTGCAGCGGCTCTTGGAACAGGTGCAACGGCCGGGGCCGGCGCTGCTGGTGGGCACCCAGATGCTGGCCAAGGGACACCATTTCCCGCGTGTCACCCTGGTGGGCATCCTGGACGCCGACGGCGGTCTGTTCAGCGCCGACTTCCGTGCCCCGGAGCGCATGGCGCAACTGCTGGTGCAGGTGGCCGGGCGCGCCGGTCGCGGCGAGCTGCCCGGCCGGGTGCTGATCCAGAGCCGTTATCCCGACCATCCCCTGCTGCAGACCCTGGTGCGCCAGGGCTACGACGCCTTCGCCGAGGCCGCCCTCGCGGAGCGCGCCGCGGCCGGCTGGCCCCCCTTCAGCTACCAGGCGCTGGTGCGCTCCGAGGCGGGTCGCCGGGAGCGCCCCACCGCCTTCCTACAGGCCCTGGCCGACGCCCTGGCCCCCGAGGCGGGGGAGGTCGCCCTGTGGGGTCCGGTGCCCGCCCCCATGCAGCGCCGTCAGGGCCGCTACCGCGCCCACCTGCTGCTGCAGGCGCCCCGGCGCGAGCCCCTGCACCGGTTGCTGGACCGCCTGCTGGAGGTCGCCCGCGGCCTGCCGGAGGTGCGCTCCGTACGCTGGAGCCTGGACGTGGATCCGCTGGATACCTTGTGATGTGCCCTCGCCAGGGGTTGTCTCGGAAGCCGCGGCGTCCAAGAATTGGCGCGATTGAACCGTTCTGAATGTATCGACGACCACCTGACAAGAGGTGTGCGTGCGCCTCATGGGTATGGATATTCCCGAAGCTGGCAGGTTGTCGGCCAGCGAGTTTTCCTCTGACTGAGAGGACTGTCAGTGTTGGGGATTGGCGATGAGGAAGGAGGCAACGATGCGAACGAGTTGTCGACAAGGTGCGCTAGCGACGGTGATGGCCCTGCTCGTGGCGCCCATGGCAATTGCGGAAAAAGGGAGCACGGTGATTCCGGATGGCCTGGGATTGTCCGACTCGGCTGCGGTGCTGCAGAATCTGGGTGGGCGGAAGGCTTCCGCAGACAAGCGGGCTACGTCACCAGCAAAGGCATCCATCGGCAAGGGCGTGGCGGAAAAATCACTGCGGCTGCCCCGAGCGACGAGTGGAAGGCAGAAGGAAGCGACCCGGAAGTCGCCGGCGCTCATCCCGGGGAAATCACTGCTTCTGCCCGCCGTTTCCGGGCAATCGACAACCGGCGGCAAAACGAAGAAGCGATCGGGGAGCGCCATCCCTTCGGCGGTGCTTCCCAGAGCGGGAGCACTGCCCCAGGCCGGTGTGGGTAAGTCCAGAGAGCAGAAATCCTCGAGCGGCCTGCGCCTGCCGGTGCTCCCCAAGGTCATCCCCCGGGCGCGTGAGTCCGGTGCCGGTCTCCCGGTTCCTGGGGGTGCCATGCTGCCGGCGGGCGGTGGGGGCGCGAAGTCCATTCCCGGCCAACGCCGGGGGATGGTGAACATCCTCCCGGCCGCCGGCGGCGTGGAACTGACTTCGCGCACGGCGTTTCATGAGGGAGATCCTCAGTCGATCACCGTTCAGGTTTCCAATGGGTTGCTGGATCCGGCCGAACGGGTGCGGGTCGATGTCCTACGTGGTGCGCGGCGGCACCGGATCGATTTCGGTCTTTTGGGCGCACGCATGACGACCGTGGAACGTCGCCTCTGGATCGGACGGTCAGGCGGCCCGGGAGAGGTGTTCGATGTGGACCCGCTGGCCCCGGGGGAGTGCCTCACGCTCCGTTTGAGCTGGGTGGTCGGTGACAGTCCCGCAGTTACCCGCCGCGAGCTCTGCCGCGAGGCCATGGCCGGCGGATCCTCGGGTGATGGTGGCATGGCCGGCGGCATGGGCGGTTCCGGCGGGAGTCCGTCCGGGGAGGGGGGAGGATCTGGCACGCCGGAGCCTGGCGGCGGCCTGCCTCTGCCGCTACCGGACAACGAAGATGCTGTAGCGGTGATGGTCCACACCAACCCGCTGGTACTGTTGCCGCGCAGCGGCTTCACGTCCGATGAGCCGCCGGCACTGGAGCTGCAGGTACGCAATCGCGATACCCATCCCCTGGAGCAGGTGGTTCTGCGGCTCAAGGGGCCGGCTTCGGTTCCCGATCTGGAGCTCGAGCTGGGCGGTCTGGCTGCAGGTGCGTCGTCCGCCGTGCAACGTGTCTGGTTGGGCCGGTCGGGTGCCATGCCCGGGCGTGTCTGGGCCGGTTTCGATCCCTCTGCGGAATCCTGTGTCACCGTGGAGATGGGATCACGGCATGCCGGAAACCCGGAGCTGCGCTGGCAGTCGAAGCGGCTCTGTGAGTTGCGTTCCGTCGGTTCTGTGGAAGGGCGCGCCGTGGAAACACCGAGCCCTCGTTTTCGAGTGATTCCGGTTCGAGTCATCCCGGAAGAACTGATCGTTCATTACGATGGTGACAATCTGTCGGATGGGGATTGGTGGTTCTATTTCGAGGTGGAGCATGACTCTCCCCCTTCCCGTTATGGGCGCGATTGGGTCGACGAGAGGAGTTGGGACGGTATCCGTGAAGTAACGAGTGGCAGTCGGATAAACCCTGGATTGGAACCGATACGGTTTAGCAGGGTGTATCCAGAATCGGAGATCACTCTCAGGGCCATCATCATCGATTGCGATGGCGGTATCACTCCCGGTGTGGACAGAATGGCTGGAACGATGGATGGGCGGCCTTCCTGCGATGGAGAAGAGGAAATCTACGAGGCGACAGGCCAAAACGACATCGCTTACGGAGAGCTCGTCATTTCCGGCGCAGATCTTGATCCAAGTCGCCCGCGAAGTTACCGGCTGCGGATACGGGAGCGAGGTGCAGACGAACCGCTGGACGCGACCTTGCGCGTTCGTATCGAGCCGGGACGTTGAATGTCTGAATTTGCAGGTTGAATTCGGGTATACAGCCTGACCTGCTTTCAGCCCCGTCCGGTTTTCGTCGCCGGGCGGGGTCCTTGTCTCTGGCAGAGGCTGGTGTGGCCTCCTCAGTCTGGTGGTCCGCGACAGCGGCGCTTTTTGGTATCCTTGCGCGCTTCCTTCGACCCCGGATCCAGCCATGAAGGCCGAGGTTGCGCAGCTGGTCCAGGCCGCCCTCGACCGCGTCGTGGCGGACGGGGCACTCGACTCCGACGCCCTCCGTGCCCCGGTGATCGAGCGGGCGCGCGACCCCTCGCACGGCGATTTCGCCACCAATGCCGCCCTGGTCAACGCCAAGGCAGCGGGGATGAAGCCGCGCGAGCTGGCCGAGCGCATCGTCGAGGCGCTGCCCGCCTCGCCGCTGATCGCCGCGGTGGAGATCGCCGGGCCGGGCTTCATCAACTTCCGCCTGGCCGGTGACGCCCAGCTCTCGGTGGTGCCGCGCATCCTCGATGAGGGAGAGGCCTTCGGCCGCTCCGACATCGGCGGCGGACGCCGCGTTCAGGTGGAATTCGTCTCCGCCAATCCCACCGGCCCCCTGCATGTGGGGCATGGCCGGGGTGCGGCCTATGGTTCGGTGGTGGCGGACCTGCTGGCCGCGGTGGGCTTCGACGTGCACCGCGAGTACTACGTCAACGACGCGGGCCGCCAGATGGACATCCTCGCCACCTCGGTATGGCTGCGCTACCTGGAGCTGTGCGGCGAGGAACTGGACTTCCCCAGCAACGGTTATAAGGGCGACTATGTCTGGGACATCGCTGCCACCCTGCACCGCGAGCATGGCGATGCCTATCGCCATCCCGCGGCCGAGGTGTTCGAGGGGATGCCGGCGGACGAGCCGGCCGGTGGCGACAAGGAGGCGCACATCGACGCCCTGATCGCGCGTGCCAAGCATTTGCTGGGCGACAATCGCTACCGCTATGTGTTCGAGCTGGCGCTGAACGTCATCCTGGACGACATCCGCGACGACCTGGAGAAGTTCGGGGTCGTCTACGACGAATGGTATTCGGAGCGCTCCCTGGTGGAATCCGGCGCGGTCAACAAGTGCATCGACCGCCTGCGCGAAGCGGGCCACCTGTACGAGAAGGACGGCGCCTGGTGGTTCCGCTCCACCGAGTTCGGCGACGAGAAGGACCGGGTGGTGGTGCGCGACAACGGTCAGACCACCTATTTCGCCTCGGATATCGCCTATCACCTGGAGAAGTTCGAGCGCGGCTTCGAGCGGGTGATCGACGTCTGGGGCGCCGACCACCACGGCTATGTGCCGCGGGTCAAGGCGGCCCTGCAGGCGCTCGGACAGGATCCGGCGAAGCTGGACGTGCTGCTGGTGCAGTTCGCGGTGCTCTACGAAGGCGGACAGAAGAAGCCCATGTCCACCCGCTCCGGCGAGTTCGTCACCCTGCGCGAGCTGCGCAAGGACGTGGGCCGCGATGCGGCGCGCTTCTTCTACATCATGCGCAAGTGCGAGCAGCACCTGGATTTCGA
>CAZVIG010000175.1:0-5294 GCA_964627395.1 uncultured Sedimenticola sp. | reverse complement strand
TGCCCCAACCTGGGCGAGTGCTTCAGCCACGGCACCGCCACCTTCATGATCATGGGCGACATCTGCACCCGTCGCTGCCCCTTCTGCGACGTGGCCCACGGCAAGCCCCTGCCCCTGGACCCGGAGGAGCCCGACCGGCTGGCGGACGCCATCGCCGAGATGGCGCTGAAGTACGTGGTGATCACCTCGGTGGACCGGGACGACCTGCGTGACGGCGGCGCGGCGCACTTCGCCGCCTGCATCCGCGCGGTGCGCGAGCGATCGCCGCAGACCACGGTGGAGGTGCTGGTGCCCGACTTCCGCGGGCGCATGGAGGCGGCGCTGGAGGCCCTGGAGACGGCCCCGCCGGACGTGTTCAACCACAACCTGGAGACCGTGCCGCGCCTGTACCGCAAGGCACGCCCCGGGGCCGACTACCAGTGGTCCCTGGAGCTGCTGGCGCGCTTCGGCGAGCGCCACCCCGAGGTGCCCACCAAGTCGGGCATCATGCTGGGCATCGGCGAGACGATCGAAGAGGTAGAACAGGTGATGCGCGACCTGCGCGCCCACGGCTGCAGCATGCTCACCCTGGGCCAGTATCTGCAACCGAGCCGCGATCACCTGCCGGTGGAACGCTTTCTGACCCCCGAGGAATTCGACCAACTGCGCCGACTGGGCGAGGCCATGGGCTTCGCCAATGTGGCCAGCGGCCCCATGGTGCGTTCCTCCTACCATGCCGACCTGCAGGCCAATCCCCTGCTGGACGGCGACTGATCCCACCACGGAGAGAGATCCCATGAGCCAGCTGCCCGAATGCCCGGAATGTTCCTCCCCCTACACCTATCCCGACGGCGAGCTGCTGGCCTGTCCCGAGTGCGGCCACCAGTGGTCCCCGCAGGCCGCGGGGGAAGCCCCTGCCGCGCCCGTGGTGCGCGACGCGGTGGGTAACGTGCTCGCCGACGGCGACACCGTCACCGTGATCAAGGATCTCAAGGTCAAGGGCAGCTCCAGCGTGGTCAAGGTGGGCACCAAGGTGAAGAACATCCGCCTGGTGGAAGGCGACCACGACATCGACTGCAAGATCCCCGGCATCGGCGCCATGGGCCTCAAATCGGAGTTCGTGAAGAAGGTCTGAGGCCCGCAGACGCGTTCATTCCGACCGGAGGCGCGGTCCTGTCACCGAGATCCCCCGCGGAAGCGGAAGGTTCCGTAGGGGCGAGTCAGGCCGCGGCGCGGGCGTTCAGGCGGCGCCAGGTCTCCTGCAGCACCCAGGCATCGCCGCTGGCGCGATGGCGCTTCAGCGCCAGTTCCTCGCTCACCGCCTGCTTCACCTCCAGCCAGCGCTCGCGCTGCTGCGCATCCAGCAGCTCCGATATATCCGCCACCTCGAAGCTGCGATGCATCCGCACCGCGCGGTACAGACGGTCCAGCCAGGCGATGCTGAAGGCGGCGCCGTCGCTGTACACGGTGCGCCCCGCCAGCAGGGCATTGAGGCGCCAGGCCACCTCGCGCGCCGGCCGCCCGTGGGTCTCCAGCAGGAGGCGCGAGATGCCGTGGATGCGCTCCGCCTCCGGGTCCCAGTGACGCCAGCTTCGCTGCGGCGCCACCAGATAGCAGTGGCGGGTGCCGTCGCGCAGCGCCAGGCCGACCTCCACGGGATAGCTCTCCGGCCCGAAGCCCGAGCCCTCGACGTCGATGATGATGGGTGTCATGCGCTTGTCCTCTGCGATTCGGTGATGCCGTCCCCGGGGGACGGGGCCGGTCCGCGGTCGCCGCCTCCCCCAGGCGACGGCGGCCGCGAACGGGCGCTTCACTCCTCGCTAGCGGCCGCCGGCGGCGGGACTTGAATGGGATAGCGCTCCATCAGGTAGCAGAGGCAGTCCTGGCGGATCACCGCCACGTCGCGGGTGAGCATCGAGGGCATCACCGCCTGGCGCAGCAGAAGCTGGCCGCGGGACACCTCGAAATAGCGCCCGGTGACCTCCTGGTCGCGGTCGTCGCGCACCTCCAGAGGCACCCCGCCGGCGGCCCGGTTGACGCGCCCCCAGCGGGTGCCGGGCGGCAGTTCGCGGAAGTTGAAGCGCTCCAGATCCTCGAGGAAGTCGATGTCGTAGCCGTGCTCGCCGAAGCCGAAGGAGACCTCCGGCGGCACCTTGACCACCGCCACGGTGTGGAACAGGTCCAGATCGTGCGCCGGCACCGGATGGCTCGGCAGCCGCGCCAGGTGCAGACAGGCCTCCAGGTAGTCCTCGGCATGACGGGTGCCATGTTCCTGCCCCACCTTGCCGCATTCCAGGGTCACCGCCGGCGCGAGGCGGGCCATCGCCATCGAGGCCACCCCGCGCGGGCGGGTGAAATAGACCACGGTGCGCGAGAACAGGGTCGCCAGGTGCAGGGCGCGCCAGTCGAGCACGTTGACGCAGGCGTAATGGGGGTTGAGGCCGGTATTGTTGTGCACGTCCACCGCGGCGAACAGGCCGCGCGCCGCCATCCGTTCCACCACCTCGCGCATGGTCTCGGCCTCGGGCCCGGTGGCGACCTCGCCGCCGGGCCAGACACGGTTGAAGTCGGGCTGGCCGGGCAGATGGCGCAATCCCTCGGCAGCCGCCTCGGTGTTGCCGATGAACAGGCTCAGGGCGCGTGGCAGATCCGGCCCCTCCTCGCCCTGGTAACGCTGCAGCAGGCGCCGCACCGCGTCCCAGCCGGTGGTCTCGTTGCCGTGCATCAGCACCGAGACGAAGAGCGCCGGCTCGCGCTCCCCCGGCAGGTGGATCAGGGTGGGGCCGCCCAGCCGGGCATGGAGCTGGGTGGCGTCCAGATGCAGCAGCCCCTCGGGCAGATCGTCACGGACCCGCAGCAGACTCATGGCGCCCACTCGTGCACCGGGCGGCTGTGCGCCTGGCGCTCCGCATAGGCCAGCACCAGACCGCGCCAGTCGGGACCGTGACGCTCGACCCAGCGACGCTGCCAGGCGGCGCCGGTGCGACCGCTGGCGGCGCGGTCGGCGACGATGCCCAGCCAGTCGTCGATCTCGCCCTGCGCCAGCCCCAGGGCACGCAGCCCCTGCGCGGCCATGGGCATCAGCACCTCGCCGATCAGCGCATCCAGGCGGCCGCGCCGTCCCTCGGTCCAGTCCACCTCGGCGGCCAGTCCGTACCGCGCCGCGCGATAGAAGTTGTCGCGCGCCCGCTGGAAGGGCAACTCGTCTTCCAGCGGCCGCTCGCGCCGCACCAGGGCCGCCATCAGGCCGACGAAGAAGGCGGTGTCGGCCACCACATCCAGGGCCGAGGTGCCGGCGGCCACCACCCGGTGCTCGATGCGGTAATGGGGCCGACCGTCGGCGTCGAAGCCCACCAGCGGGCGGTTCCAGCGCCAGATGGTACCGTTGTGCAGGCGCAGGTGCGCGAGCCGTTCCGGCGGCTCGTCCATCAGGTCCGGCAGCAGCACCGGGTAGCGCTCCAGGTTGGCGACGAAGGTCTCCAGCAGGCTGTCGCGGGCATAGCGCACCCCGAAGGTGACGCGCCGCGAATAATCGGAGCCGCCCACCGACACCGCCTGCTCGAACAGCGGGATGCGCGTCTCCTCCCACAGCCGGTGCTGCAGGAAGAAGGGCGAGTTGGCGCCGATCGCCACCATGGCGGCGGAGACGATCTTGGCGCCGTTGATCACCCGCACCGCCTGTTCGCTGCCGGTCTGGAGATGGATCTGCAGCGAGGTGGCGGCCGATTCCAGCATCACGTCGTCATGCACATGGCGCAGCGATTCGGGGCCGTCGATCTGCAGCTCGATGGGGGCACCCTCGCGCAGCCGGAACACCTGTTCGTTGAGCGCGCGATAGCGGGCCAGGGGGGAGATGTTGCCCAGATGCAGATGCTCGCGCCCCACGGTGGGCAGGATGCCGATCGACAGCGCCTGCATGTCGAGGGCCCGCGCCGCCGCCTCGCAGCGCCGCCAGCGGTCCTGCAGGGAGCGCTGCAGGCGCTCGAACATGCCGGGGCCCAGGGCGATGGGATCGTTGTTGATCTCGAAGTTGAAGCGCGCCAGCTCGGGCACCACCAGGGGATCGTCGAGCTGCGCCAGGAAGGCCTGGTTGCGCGGCGCCGGCATCCCGTCGCCGTCGATCAGCCAGCCCTCCAGCTCGAAGCCGAGATGCGCCAGCTCGCCGCGCAGCCGGCCCTCCCGCTCCCAGGCGATCAGCAGCTCGGTCTCGCGCCGCAGGCGGCGTTCGAATTCGGCGAAGGTCTCCGGGGTGAAGGTGACCTGGTGGATTTCCTGACCCATGCGCCCAGCCTATCAGGGGCGGCCGGCCTTGTCCGCAACCCGGATCAGGATGAGGGCGCGGCGGCGCGGCGCAGGCGGGCATCCAGATCCGCCAGCCGCTCGGGGGTGCCCACGTCCACCCACAACCCCCGGTGGTGGCGGCCGCTCACCCGCCCCGCCGCCAGGGCGCGGCGCAGCAGCGGCGCCAGCGGAAAGGGCTCGGGGTGGCAGCCGGCGAACAACGCCGGATCATAGACGCCGATGCCGGCGAAGGTCAGGCGCGTGCCCTCGCCCTCCACCACACGGCCGTCGCGCAACACGAAGTCGCCCTGCGGGTGGTGCGGCGGATTGTCCACCAGCACCAGGTGTGCCAGATCGCCCCGCGGAAGGGCCAGGGCGGCGGGGTCCAGGTCGCACCAGACATCGCCGTTGATCACCAGAAAGGGATCCTCGCCCAGCAGCGGCAGCGCCTTGCAGATGCCGCCGCCGGTCTCCAATGCGTGCCCCTCGCCCTCGCGCGAGTAGCGGATGTGCAGGCCCCAGCGGGCGCCGTCGCCAAGGCGCCGTTCGATCTGCTCGCCCAGGTGGGCGTGGTTGATCACCACCTCGCGCAGCCCGGCCTCGGCCAGGCGTTGCAGATGCCATTCGATCAGCGGTCGCCCGCCCACCGCCAGCAGAGGCTTGGGGGTGTGGTCGGTGAGGGGGCGCATGCGCTCGCCGCGGCCGGCGGCGAGGATCATGGCGGTGCGGGGATGGATGGCGTCGGACATGGCAGCATTCTGCCGAAAGTCGACACCACAGAGAACACAGAGCGCACAGAGCCTGGCGATGACGATAGCGAGCGCGGATCACCCGCGGGCGCACCTCTATTGCGACCTGCCCCACCGGGCAGCCCCCACTTCAAGGCCTCTGTGATCTCTGTGCCCTCTGTGATGAATGAATTCCGAACTCAGGCTTTGGACTTCATGGCGTCGAAGAATTCCTGGTTGGTCTTGGTCGCCTTGAGCTTGTCGTAGAGGAATTCCATCGCCGCCAGCTCGTCCATGGGATGCAGG
>CAZVIG010000174.1:0-5317 GCA_964627395.1 uncultured Sedimenticola sp. | reverse complement strand
GCACCACCAGCATGCTGGTGCGGTTGCCGGGAATGCCGCCGATGCAGTGCTTGTCCGCCACCAGGGGCTCGCCCCAGTCGAGGCGTTCGCCGGTCTCCACCATCGCCCGGGTCAGGGACAGCACCTCGTCGCGGCTCAGCCCGTTGTCGGCACAGGCCACCAGGAAGGCAGCCATCTCCATCTTGGAGTAGCGGTTGTCCACGATGTCCTGCGCCAGCGCCGCCAGCTCCTGGTGGGACAGCACCTCGCCGGCGATCTTGCGGTGCACCGCGGCCAGGGAGGCGGGCGGCTCGGCGTGCGCCACCCGCACCGGGCGCGTCTCGCGGGCGCCGAGCTGCTCGAATGCCTGGAGGCTGAGTCCCAGCTGGTCCGGCGCCACCAGTTGCGGGTCGTCCACCACATTGAGCACCGCCAGCACCCGGCGCCGCCCCGCGCGCACTTCCACCTTGGACAAGGCCTGGAAGCCCTCGGCGCGGTAGATGGGGCAGTCGCGGTGCATATAGGCCACGTTCTCGCGCCAGGTGTCAATGGCGACGCGGCGCAGCTCCAGGGTCTGACGGCGACTGGCCATGGGCAGGGGACTCCGTGGATGAATGGGCCCGATTCTACCCCCTGCGGGCGGCGGCGGCAGCGTCGTGTGCCGGCGCCATGCACGGGGTCACTTTCCTCCCATCCGGGAGCGCACGAAAGCCCCCCGCCCAGTACAATAGGCGGCGCCCTGCAAGCAGTCGACGCCAATACACCTTGAGCAGTCCCATCGTCACACCCTGCCGCGACCGCGGCATCATCTACCACCTGCGCGACGTGGTCATGGACCGGGAGTCGCAGGGGATCTCCTTCCGTCTGCGCGTCCCCTCGCTGCAGATCGCGCAGGGGGAGAAGATCGCCCTGATCGGCGAGTCGGGCTGCGGCAAGTCCACCCTGCTGGACATGCTGGCCTTCATTTCCCAACCCACGCAGGTGGGCGCCTTCCGCTTCCGCCCGGAGAACACCGGCGAGCCGATCGACGTGGGCGCCCTCTGGAAGCGGCGGCGCCTGAACCGCCTGGGGGAGCTTCGCAAGCGGCACATCGGCTATGTGATGCAGACCGGCGGGCTGCTGCCCTACCTCACGGTGCGCGACAACATGAACCTGTCGCGCAGCGTGCTGGGACTGAAGCAGGGCAAGGTGGTGGAGGAGCTGGCCCGCGAGCTGGGTATCGCCCGCCACCTGGACAAGCTGCCCGAGACCCTGTCCACCGGCGAGCGTCAGCGGGTGGCCATCGGGCGCGCCCTGGCGCATGAGCCCTCCATCGTGATCGCCGACGAGCCCACCGCCTCGGTGGACCCCTTCGCCGCGGAGAAGATCATGTCGCTGTTCATCGGCCTGGCCGAGGAGCGCAACATCACGGTGATCGTGGCCAGCCACGCCTGGCGCCACATCAAGCGCCTGGGGCTGCGGCGCCTGGCCCACCATACCCAGCGATCGAAGGACGGTCGCACCACCGAAACCGTGGTCAACGGCTGAGATGCGCATCTTCAAGGTCCTGCGACTGGCGACCCGCGACTATCTCCACGAATGGCAGATGTCGGGCTGCTTCGTGCTCGCCCTGGCGGCGGTGCTGGGCCCCATGCTGGTGCTGTTCGGGCTCAAGTTCGGCATCGTGGGCGGGATGCTGGACCAGCTCATCCAGGACCCGGCCAACCGCGAGATCCGCCCGGTGGGCAGCGGTCGCTACACCGCCGCCTGGCTGGCCGAGCTGCGGCAGCGGCCGGACGTGGCCTTCCTGGTGCCGCGCACCCGCAGCATCGCCGCCACCCTGCAGCTCAAGAGCGAGCGGGCGGACCGCATCATCGACGCCGAGATGATCCCTTCCGACCGCAAGGACCCGCTGCTCGAGGGCATCCCCGAGCGTCCCGCCGGATTGGACCGCATCGTGCTCTCGCGCAGCGCCGCGGACAAGCTGAAAGTGCAGGCGGGAGATACCATCGACGGCAGCCTGGCGCGGCGCTACCGCGGCCGCCGCGAGCGGGTGCACCTGCCGCTGAAGGTGGTGGCGGTGGCGCCGGCGGCGGCCTTCCCGCGCGACGGGGCCTTCGTGGACGTACTGCTGCTGGAGGCGCTGGAGGATTTCCGCGACGGCCATGCGGTACCGGCCCTGGGCTGGAGCGGCAGCGAGCCGCCGGCAGAGCGCACCTATCCGAGCTTCCGCCTCTACGCCCGTTCCATCTACGACGTGGCCAGCCTCCGCCAGGCGCTCATCGAGGCCGGCGTGGACGTGCGCACCCGCGCCCGCGACATCGAGCTGGTGATGAAGATGGACCGCAATCTCACCGCCATCTACTGGGCGATCGCGGCGATCGGGCTGGTGGGCTTCTCGCTGTCGCTGGGCGCCAGCCTGTGGGCCAACGTGGACCGCAAGCGCAAGGAGCTGTCGGTGCTGCGCCTGGTGGGCTTCCGCACCGCCGACATCGTCTGGTTCCCCATGGTGCAGGCCCTCTACACCGCGGTGCTGGGCTGGGCCCTCGCGATCGGCATCTACCGGATCGCCGCCTGGGCGATCAACGACATGCTGGGCGAACAGCTCGCAAGCGGCCAGTCGGTGTGCGTGCTGCTGCCCGAGCACTACCTCTGGGCGCTGGGGGTGACGGTGGTCGCCGCGGTGCTGGCCGCGGCCCTGGCCGGCATGCGCTCGGCGCGCATCGAACCCTCCGAGGGGCTGCGCGAGATCTAGCAGGATGTTGGAAACACCGTTTTTCAACATCCTGCCATCGCCCATCAAAGACTTGCACTGGGGAAGCTAAAGTTTTTTCTCAGCCGACCGATAGCGCCCGCATACCGGCAACAATCAGGTCGCAAGCACCATGTCCCTGAACAATCTGCGCATCCAGCCGCGGCGTCGCTGTTCCACCATCCAGGTGATCGACAGCCTCGCCGAGGTGACCCGCTTCCTCGACAAGGAGCTGATCGAGCAGAGCCTGATCTCCACCCTCAGCGAATTCGAGCCGCGCCAGGAACTGCGCCTGTACAAGGTGCTGGGCATCGGCGACCAGCTCGAGCTGGCGCTCTCGGCCCTGTACCGCGACGGGGTGATCTCCTTCGGCAACGAACGCAGCGTGCCGCAGATGGAAGAAGGGCTGGCGCAGCTCATCGAAGAGGTGGTGGAACAGGGCGAGCTGGTCACCGTCACCGACCCGGAGGACGGCCGCATGGTGAGCATCTACCCGGTGTTCGCCCAGGACGGGGAGCTGTATTCCCTGCTGGTGCAGATCAGCCCGCCCATCGGCGTCGAGGACCAGCGCCTGATCAACGGCCTGCTGCGGGTCTATTCCAACTATCTGTCGCTGCTGGACCTGAGCCAGCGCGACAAGCTCACCTCGCTGCTCAACCGCGACCGCCTGCAGACCACCATCATGCAGATCCTGGGCGACCTGCGCCTCGCCCACGGCGGCACGCCGCGCACCCTGCGGCGTGCCACCGACAGCCTCAAGCACTGGCTGGCGATGATCGACATCGATCACTTCAAGCGGGTCAACGACCGCCACGGCCACCTGATGGGCGACGAGATCCTGATCATCTTCGCGCGCCTGATGCACGAGGTGTTCCGCAACGACGACCTGTTGTTCCGCTTCGGCGGCGAGGAGTTCGTGGTGGTGATCCAGGCCGACGACGAGGAGAAGGCCGGGCGCGCCTTCGAGCGCTTCCGCGAGCGCGTGGAGGCGCACGAGTTTCCGCTGGTCGGCCACCTCACCGCCTCCCTGGGGGTGACCGAGATCGAGGGCCGCGCCACCCCGGAGCAGGTGCTGGAGGCCGCCGACCGCGCCCTCTATTGGGTCAAGCAGCACGGCCGCAACGGCGTCGCCTTCCATCACCAGTTGGTGGCGCAGGGCGAGCTGGAGCCGCTGCACGAACCCCAGGCCGGCGAGATCGACCTGTTCTGACGAACGGGGATCTTCGGCGGCCTGCCGCCAGCTTCCATCCTGGCCGCACCCGGACACCGAATCCTCTGTGACCTCTGTGCCCTCTGTGGTGAACCTTATCCGCTATGCCGCCGCGGCTGCCTGCAGGCGTTCGCGCACGAAGGCGATGTGCTCGCGCAGGTCATACAGACGGTCCCCGTAGGAGAGCGGCACCTCGATGCGGCGCACCTCACGGTCGATCGCCTCCAATGCATCCAGCAACTCCGAGGGTTCCGCCTCGCCGCGATCGAGCCGCTGTTCCAACAGCGCCAGGTCGTCGTACCAGCGATAGATACGCGAGGCCATGCGCCAGTTGTAGATCGGCGGCATCACCTTGAACAGCGGCAGCAGCATGAAGATCAGCGGCAGCAGCATCACCTTCAGCCGGTCGATCAGGGAGGCGGCCCAGAAGGGCAGGTAACGCTGCAGGAAAGGCGGGCCGTTCTCGTAGTAGCGGCGCGCCTCGTCCGCCAGCGGATAGGCCAGCAGCGCCGGCTGGGGGAACTGCCCCGGATCGGCGAACCAGTCGCCCTCCCGGTGCACCCGCTTCGCCGCCTGCAGCAGGAGCTGATTGATGGCGGGATGGGATTCCTCGTTCACCACCAGATTGGCCGCCGGCGCCAGCAGGTGCAGGTCCTGCGCCGGCACGTCGCGCGCCAGATCCACCACCCCCCGCGGCAACAGCAAGGTGGACAGGAAGTGATGGCGCCGCGCATAGGCCTCGCCGCGCCGGAAGTCGAACAGGCGCAGTTGCGGGTCGGCGAGCAGCCGCTGTATCAGCTTCGCCTGCGGCGAGGCGACGAAGAAGGCGGCATCCAGACGCCCTGCCTGCAGCGCCTCGGCCGCCCCGGCGCCGCCCAACGCCTGCAGTTCCGGCGCATCCGCCGCCAGGCCGTTCTCGCGCAGCAGGCGCAGCACCAGGGCGCGGGTGCCCGATCCTTCGGCCCCCACCGCCACGCGCCGCCCCGCCAGCTCGCCCAGCCGTTCGACGGCGAGATCCCGGCGCAGAAACAGCCACAGCGGCTCGTAATAGAGGCTGCCCAGGGAGTACAAGGCCTGCCCTTCGCCCGGGTCCTCGATGCCACCCTGCACCAGCGCGGCATCCACCTTGCCCTGGCGCAGCAGGCGAATGTTCTCCACCGAGCCGGCGGTGGAGATCACCTCCAGGGTGATGCCCTCCTTGGCCAGCTCCCGGGCATAGGCCTGGGCGAAGTGGTAGTAGGCGCCCTGGGGCGAGCCGCTGGCGATGCGCACCTGTTTCGGCGGCGCCGGCTTGATGAACTGCAGCGCCACGACGAAGGCGGCCAGCACCAGCAGGGCCACCGGCCCCCAGATCTTGAGTTCCCTTTTCAGCTCCGGGTGCATGAGACGGATTCCTC
>CAZVIG010000173.1:0-5321 GCA_964627395.1 uncultured Sedimenticola sp. | reverse complement strand
TCCACCAGGTCGAAGATCTTCATCGCCAGCTCGGGGTCGATGCCGTTCTTCTCCGCGCCTTCCTTGAACACGGCGCGCTGCTTGGCCATCTCCTCGGGCTTCTTCTTGCCCATGGCGCGGCGCAGCAGGTCGGCGCCGCCCAGGGTGTAGCCGGCCATCACCTGGGCGATCTGCATCACCTGCTCCTGGTAGAGGATGACCCCGTAGGTCGATTCCAGGATCGGCTTCAGGCACTCGTGCTGATAGTGCGGGTCGGGATAGCTGACCTTCTCACGACCGTGCTTGCGGTCGATGAAGTTGTCCACCATGCCCGACTGCAGGGGACCGGGCCGGTACAGCGCCACCAGGGCGGTGATGTCGTCGAAGTTGTCGGGCTGGAGCTTGACGATGAGCTTCTGCATGCCCTCGGATTCGAGTTGGAACACCGCGGTGGTCTTGCCGGTCTTGAGCAGATCGAAGGAGGCCTTGTCGTCGAGCGGGATGCGCGCGATGTCGATGGGCGGCTCGCCCTGCTCGCGGCGCTTGGCGTTGATGGTCTCCAGCGCCCAGTCGATGATGGTGAGGGTGCGCAGACCCAGGAAGTCGAACTTCACCAGGCCGGCCTGTTCCACGTCGTCCTTGTCGTACTGGGTGACCAGGTTGGAGCCGTCCGCTTCGCAGTAGAGCGGCGCGAAGTCGGTGAGCTTGCCGGGCGCGATCACCACCCCGCCGGCGTGCTTGCCCGGGTTGCGCGCCAACCCCTCCAGCTTGCGCGCCATGTCGATGAGCTGGGTCACCTCCTCGTCGTCGCGGTAGGCGACGGCCAGGTCTTCGGATTCCTCCAGCGCCTTGTCCAGGGTCATGCCCAGGTCCGGCGGCACCATTTTGGCCACCCGGTCGGTGAAGCCGTAGGGATGGCCCAGCACCCGCCCCACGTCACGCACCACCGCCTTGGCCGCCATGGAGCCGAAGGTGATGATCTGCGACACCGCATCGCGCCCGTATTTGCGCGCCACGTAGTCGATCACCCGGTCGCGCTTGTCCATGCAGAAGTCCACGTCGAAGTCGGGCATGGACACCCGCTCCGGGTTGAGGAAGCGCTCGAACAGCAGGTCCAGAGCGAGCGGGTCCAGGTCGGTGATCTTGAGCGCATAGGCCACCAGCGAGCCGGCGCCCGAGCCGCGCCCCGGCCCCACCGGGATGCCGTTGTCCTTGGCCCACTGGATGAAGTCCGCCACGATCAGGAAGTAGCCGGGGAAGCCCATGCTGTTGATCACTTCCAGCTCGGTGCGCAGACGTTCGTCGTAGGGTTTGCGCTTCTCCTCGAATTCGGGATCGTCGCGGCCGATGATCTGCTCCAGACGCTCCTCCAGGCCCCGCTGCGCCTCGGCCACCAGGTAATCCTCGATGGTCATGCCCTCGGGCACCGGGTAGTCGGGCAGGAAGTTCTTGCCCAGCACCAGCTCCAGATTGCAGCGACGCGCGATCTCGACGCTGTTCTCCAGCGCCTCGGGGATGTCGGCGAACAGCTCGGCCATCTCCTCGGGGCTGCGCAGATATTGCTGCTCGCTGTAGTTTCGGGGGCGACGCGGATCGTCCAGGGTGCGCCCCTCGTGGATGCAGACCCGCACCTCGTGCGCCGGGAACTCCTCCGGCTCCAGGAAGCAGACCGCATTGGTGGCCACCACCGGCACGCCGAAGTCCGCCGCCAGGGCCACGCTGGCGTGCAGGCAGTCCTCCTCCTCGGGCCGCCCGGTGCGCACCAGTTGCAGGTAATAGCGGTCGCCGAACAGCGCCAGCCAGCGGCGCAGGCGGTCTTCGGCCAGGGCCCGGTTGTCCGCCAGCAGGGCACGCCCCACGTCGCCGTCGCGCCCGCCGGAGAGCGCGATCAGCCCCTCGCAGTTCTCCGGTGTGAGCCATTCCGGCTCCACCATGGGCCGGCCCAGATGCTGTCCCTCCTGATAGCTGCGCGAGACCAGCTCGGTGAGATGACGATAGCCGGCGTCGGACTGCACCAGCAGCACCAGGCGGAAGGGCTGATTGACGTCCTCGGGATTGCGCAGCAGCAGGTCCACGCCGCAGATCGGCTTGATGCCTGCGGCCATCGCCGCCTTGTAGAAACGCACCAGGGCGAACATGTTGGACTGGTCGGTGAGCGCCACCGCCGGCATGCCCTTGTCCGCCACCGCGCGCACCAGCTCCTTGATGCGCGCCATGCCGTCCACCAGCGAGAACTCGGAGTGGACGTGCAGGTGGACGAATCGGGCGCTCATGGAAAATCGGTTGCCTGGCAGCGATGGGAACGGGGGAACAGAATACTCCCAGCGCGGGGCGCCGCCAATGGCCGCGCCGGCCTTGCTCAGGGCCACCGCCCTTGACTTGACCTACCGGTCAACTACACTGGGGGCATGACACCGGCCAACGACACCCGAGAACGCATCCTGCACGCCGCGCGCGAGCTGTTCCACAGCCGCAGCTACGCCGACGTGGGCATCAAGGAGATCTGCGCCCTGGCGAAGGTGCAGAAGGGCAGCTTCTATCACTTCTTCCCCTCCAAGCGCGACCTCGCCCTGGCGGTGATCGACGATATGGCCGAGGACTGGGCACGGGGCTTCATCGCCGAGGCCTTCGACCGCGACCTGCCGCCACTGGAACGGCTCGACTACATGATCGACGCCGCCTACTACTGGCAGAAGGCGGCGCGCGAACTGGAGGGGCGCATGCCGGGCTGCCTGTTCGGCAACCTGGCGCTGGAGATCAGCACCCGCGACGAGGTGCTGCGGGCCAAGCTCAACGCCGTCTTCGACAACGCCGCCCAACCCTTCCGCGAGGCGCTGGAGGAGGCCGTCGAGGCAGGCCAGCTCCCGCCGCTGGACGCGGAGGCCACCGCCCAGGCGATGCTCGCTTACCTGGAGGGCATGATCCTGCTCGCCAAGACGCGCAACGACCCCGAGGTGATCCGCGAACTGGGGCCGGCGATCAAGAGCCTGCGGATCGAGGCGCCGACGAACTGATTTTTTTGTACAAGACGACTTGACCGACCGGTCATCTTGTTACCACCCCAGGTCGGCTCGATACGGAGGAAGCCACCATGAACGAGACCCTGCACCGCCTGGACGCCCGCGGACTCAACTGTCCCCTGCCCATCCTGCGCACCAAGAAGCACATCGCCGGCCTGCAGAGCGGCGAGATCCTGGAGATCACCGCCACCGACCCCGGCTCGGTGAAGGACCTCGACGCCTTCTGCCGCCAGACCGGCCACCAGATGCTCGCCAGCCAGGAGGTCGACGGAGCGTTCGTGTTCCGCATCTGCAAGGCCTGAGCCGACCCACCCGCATCCGACAGAGGAGGCCGCCATGAGCACGCCCAATCCCATTGCCACCCCATCGGCGTCCGAGCTGGACGCCTGGTTCGACCGCCGCTTCGAGGAGAAGATGGCCGAACGCGAGGCCGCGCACACGCCCTCGATGACCCTGATCGCCACCAAGGGCACCCTCGACATGGCCTACCCGCCCTTCATCCTCGCCTCCACCGCCGCCGCCCTGGGCTGGGAGGTGTCGGTCTTCTTCACCTTCTACGGCCTGAGCCTGCTGAAGAAGGAACTGGACCTGAAGGTGACCCCGCTGGGCAATCCCGCCATGCCTATGAAGCTGCCGCAGGGACCGGCCTGGCTGCGCGGCCGCGAGCTGCCCGTCCCCACCTCAGTGATGTCTCTGGTCCCGGGCTTCGAGGAGATGGCGACCCGCATGATGCGCCGCACCATGGACGACAAGGGCATCGCCACCATCGAGGAGCTGCGCGAGCTGTGCGTGGACGCCGGTGTCCGCCTGGTCGCATGCCAGATGACGGTGGACCTGTTCGATTACGGCAAGGAGGAGTTCATCCCCGAGATCGACGAATGGGTGGGCGCCGCCAGCTTCCTGCCGCGGGCGCTGAAGGCGGACGTGAACCTGTTCGTCTGAACGGCCTTGTCGCGGGGTGGGCGTCATGAGGCGCCCTCGCCCCGCAAACTGATAACTGGTTAACAATCCGTCCTTCTGCGCCGGGATTCCCCCTGGAAAGGTCGCCTTCATGCATGGAGATCAAGGAGTTATCCGCTAGTATTGAGAATATGGTTCGTAAAGCCAGGATGGCCCCCAGGGATATCGGCCCGACTGACCCCCTACGTCGGCGACGCCGGAGGATGGCAGGATGTACGAAGCGTTCTATGGACTGACGGACGACCCCTTTCGCCTGCTCCCCGACCCCGGGGTCTGTTTTCCCCATAAGAGCTGCGCCAAGGTCTGGGCCTATCTGCGCTACGCGGTGCGCCGCGGCGAGGGCATCGTGGTGATCACCGGCGAGCCCGGCACCGGCAAGACGACCCTCGGGGAACGCCTGATGGAGGAACTGGAGCGCTCCCGGACCCTGGGCGTCCGCCTGGTCGCCGGCGGCCTCAACGCCGACGCCCTGCTGTTCCGCCTGGCCAGCGCGCTCGGCATCGCCAGCGACTCGCCGGAACCGGCGACCCTGACCTACCGGGTAGAGTGTCGCCTCAACGAACTGGACCGTAAGGAAGGGCGCCGCGTCGCCCTCCTCATCGACGAGGCGCAGACCCTCTCGCCGCAGACGCTGGAGGCGCTGCGCGTGCTCACCGATCTGCAGTCGCCGCGCTCCAGGCCGCTGCTGCAACTCTTCCTGCTGGGACAGGAGGAACTGGAGCAGGTGCTGCAGGAACCGCTGCTCGAACCCTTCCGTCAGCGCATCATCGCGAGCTGCCGGCTGTGCACCATGGACCTCGAAGAGACGCGGTCCTATCTGGAGTACCGGCTGCAGCGCGTCGGCTGGCGCGGCGATCCCGCCATCGACGGCCGGGCGGTGCATGCCATCCATCGCCTCAGCCGGGGCCTGCCCCGCCACGTCAACCGGATCGCCAGCCGACTGCTGCTGTATGGCAGCGCAGAAGCCAAGCATGAACTGCGCGAGGCCGACGTCCTGGAGGTGGTGCGCGACCTGCGCGACGAACTGCTCGTCGCCAGCGGCGATGAGACCGACCTGCAGCCGGCCTCCTCGTCCGGCCCCTTCGCCACCTTCGAGGAACTGGCGCTGCATCCGCCAGCCGACGAGACTCCCGAGGCCCCTCCGGCGACACCTGTGGACGCCCTGCGTCTGCCGGATCCCTCCCCGACACCGCCACCATCGGACACCGAAACCGCACGCCCTCACCGGGCGGCTTACCGGGGCCACCACCACGCCCGTTCCCATCACCTCGCCCGCCGGCTGAAGAAACGGACCACCACCGGGCTGAAACGCGGAGCACGGGAAATCATGAGCCGCACCGCCCGGCCGTGGTCGCTCGCCCG
>CAZVIG010000172.1:0-5325 GCA_964627395.1 uncultured Sedimenticola sp. | reverse complement strand
GGATCCAGCTCCGCCATGTCGGCCTGAATGCGCGCCGCCATGTCGCGCACCGCGGCGTCCACGGTGGCCTCGTCATGGATCAGCTCGGCCTGATCCAGTACCTCCTGGGCATGTCGGGCGGCCGGGGTCACGATAGCAGTTCCTCCTCGTCGGGACGCGCGATCGCATCCGCCAGCGCCACCGCCTGGTGCCAGCGCGGCGTCTCGCGCAGTTGCGCCCAGTCCATCGCCGGGCGGCCGTGCAGGCGCGCGCAGCGCGCCATCGAAAGCGGGTCGTGGTGGTCGGCCAGCGCCTCCAGCACCTGGTCCGCCGCCTGGGGATCGTTGCACACCAGCACCTGGTCGCAGCCGGCGGCGATGGCCGCCCGCGCGCGCGCCGCGTGATCGCCCGTGGCGTCGGTGGCCTTCATGCTCAGATCGTCGCTGAAGATCACCCCGTTGAAGTGCAGCTCGCCGCGCAATATCTGCTGCAGCCAGAACCGCGAGAAGCCGGCCAGCTCGGGATCGCAGCGCGAATAGACCACGTGCGCCGGCATGATCCCCTCCAGGCCGGCGGCGATCAGGCGCCGGAAGGGACGCAGATCCTGGTGCAGTATCTCGCTCAGCGGGCGCTCGTCCACCGGCAGCTCGTGATGCGAGTCGGCACGCACCGCGCCATGCCCCGGAAAGTGCTTGCCCACGCTCACCATGCCCGCCTCGCGCGCCCCCAGCATCCAGGCCTGGGCCAGGGTGGCCACCTGCTCCGGAGTGGCGCCGAAGGCGCGGTCGCCGATCACCTCGCTCACCCCCAGCCCCAGATCCAGCACCGGGGCGAAGCTGAAGTCCACCCCGCTGGCGCGCAGTTCCGCCGCCATCAGCCAGCCCAGCTCGTGGGCGGCGCGGCGCGCCCTCCCCAGATCGCCCTCGAAATGGGGCAGGATGCGCGCCGGCGCCGGCAGGCGGGTGAAGCCCTCGCGGAAGCGCTGCACCCGGCCGCCCTCCTGGTCCACCGTGATCAGCAGCGGCGGCGATCGCAGCTCATGTATTTGGCGGATCAGCCGATACAACTGATCGCGGGAGGCGTGATTGCGCGAGAACAGGATCACGCCGCCGGTCGCGGGGTGCTGCAGGCGACGCACGTCGTCCTCGGCCAGCTCGGTGCCGGCGATGTCCAGCATCACCGGGCCGTGCATGCGCCCTCCCGGATGGTCCATCCATGGCAGTGACAGGAAACGAAGATGGAAAAAGCGTTAAGAATCATCCCTATCTTTTTGATTATGTTGTTCTTCAGCTTGCCCGCTGCGGCCGAGGAGGAGAAGGAGCCGGTCAAGATCAGCTATGTGGAGATGAAGCCCTCCATCGTCACCAACCTCAACGGCGGCCCCAAGTATATCCGCTGCGACATCCAGTTGATGACCAAATACGCCAGCAAGGTGGAGACCATCCAGCTCCACATGCCGGCCCTGCGCCACGCCATCCTGATGCTGCTCTCCGGCGAGGACGGCAAGACCCTGACCACCCCCGAGGGCAAGGAAGCGCTGCGCAAGAAGGCGCTGGAGACGGTACGCAAGACCCTGGAGGAGCTGACCGACGAGCCGATGGTGAAGGATCTCTACTTCACCGCCTACTACGTGAAATGACGTCCAGCCGGTCGCGCAGGCCGTCGCCCAGGCGATTGGCGGCCAGCACCACCAGCGACAGTGCCAGCCCCGGCACCAGCACCAGGTGCGGGGCCACCAGCAGATAGCGCACCCCCTCGCGGATCATGCTGCCCCAGGAGGCCTGGGGCGGCTGCACCCCCAGCCCCAGGAAGGACAGGCCCGCCTCCGCCACCACCGCGGAGGCCACGCCGTAGCTCGCCTCCACCAGCAGCGGCGCCGCCAGCAGGGGCAACAGATGCAGACGCATCACCGCCAGCGGTCCCCGCCCCAGCGCCACCGCGGCCTGCACGTGTTCGCGCCCGCGCAGCGCCAGCACCTGGTTGCGCGCCAGCCGCGCGTAGCCCACCCAGCCCATCGCCGCCAGGGCGATCACCACGTTGTCGATGCCCGGCCCCAGCAACCCCGCCAAGGCGATCGCCAGCAGCAGCCCGGGAAACGCCAGAAAGATCTCCAGCAGACGCGAGATCAGGCGGTCCGCCCAGCCGCCCAGGTAGCCGGCGGCCATCCCCAGCAGGGTGCCCAGGGCAGCGGAGAGGGTCACGCTCAAGACCGCCACCAGCAGCGAGATGCCGGCCCCGGCGAGCAGGCGCTCGCCCAACGATCGCCCCAGGGCGTCGCCACCCAGCAGCCGGCCCGGGCTGAGCGGGGGCGCGAACAGACGCTCCAGGTCCACCGCGTCCGGCTGCAAGGGCAGCAGGATGCCGGCGAGCGCCGCCAGCCCCCAGAGCAGCAGCAGGCCCGCGGCGAGCCGGCTCATCGCACGGCCCTCGGGTCCAGCCAGGTCACCAGCAGATCGGTGAGGCCGTTGAGCAGCACATAGCCGCAGGCGATCACCAGCACCACGCCCTGCATCAGGGGGTAGTCGCGCTGCGCGATGGCGTCCACCAGCAGCGAGCCGATGCCGGGCCAGGCGAACACCACCTCGGTGATCACCGCCCCGCCCAGCAGGCCGCCGAGCTGCAGGCCCAGCAGGGTGACCACCGGCAGCAACGCATTCGGCAGGGCGTGGCGCCACAGCGCCTGGCGCGGGGCCAGCCCCTTGGCCAGCGCGGTGCGCATCCAGTCCTGGCCCATCACCTCCAGCAGGCTGGCACGCAGCATGCGCATCCCGATGGCCGCCATGGAGGTGCCCAGGGTGAGCGCCGGCAGCACCAGGCTGCCCGGGGCCTCCGCCCCGCTCACTGGCAGCCAGCCCAGGCCGATGGCGAAGGCCAGCACCAGCAGCGGCCCCAGCCAGAAGTTGGGGATGGACTGCCCCAGCAGGGCCAGCACCCCGGCCAGATGATCCGGCCAGCGGCCCTGGCGCAATGCGGCCAGCATGCCCAGGGGAAAGGCGATCGCCAGCACCACCAGGAAGGCCGCGCCCGCCAGGGTCAGGGTGGCCGGCAGGCGCTCGCCGATCAGCTCCGCCACCGGGCGCGAACGTACCAGGGAGCGGCCCATGTCCCCGTGCGCCAGGCCCGAGAGGTAATCCAGCCAGCGCGCGGCCAACGGTCGGTCCAGGCCCATTTCGGCGCGCAGCGCCTCTCGGTCTGCGGCGCTGGCGTGCTCGCCCAGCATCACGTCCACCGGATCGCCCGGCACCACCGCGCCCAGCAGAAACACCAGGGTGGTGACCCCCAGCAGCACCAGCAGGGTGTCGAACAGGCGGGTCAGCACCGTTCGCCCTCGCGGATCAGCACCGGCAGCCCGGCGGGCACCGCGTCGAACAGGGCGATCACGTCGGCGTCGCGCATCCGGATGCAGCCGTGGGAGCGCGGCTCGCCCACCGGCTCGCAGGGCGGCGTGCCGTGGATGTAGATGAAGCGCCGCAGGCTGTCGCAGGCCCCGCCGCGGTTGCGGCCCGGCTCGCAGCCGCTGAGCCAGAGGATGCGGCTGAGCACCCAGTCGCGGTCCGGGCAGCGTGCCGCCAGCGCCTCGGACCAGATCTCGCCCGTCGGACGACGTGCCACGAAGACGGTGCCGGGCGGACAGCCGTCGCCAATCTTGAGCCGCACCCGGTGCCAGCCCAGGGGCGTGCACTCCGAGCCCATCGCCTGCCCTGCCCCGTTGAGCGCCGTGGAGACCGGGTAGCGGGCTCTCTCCTTGCCCCCACGCAGCAGACGCAGGGTCTGGGTGGCGATGTCCACGTCGATGTAGTCCGCCGGCTTCATGGCGCCAAGGATACCCGCTCGAGGAGGGTATAGGCCCCGTCGCGCCGCGGCATGGCGCCCTCCAGACCGCGGCTGAGCAGCAGGTTGTTCTCGTGCCATAGAGGGACGTACACCAGGTCGCGGTGGATCCGCGCCTGCAGGCGACGATAGAGCGGTACTGCCGCCTCGCGGGGAAGCCGTTCCGCACGCTCGATCAGCGCGTCCACCTCCGCCGAACGATAACGCCCCCGATTGGCGCCGCCCGGCGGCAGCGAGGCGCTGTGGAACACATGACGGAAGATGTCCGGGCTGCGGATGCCCACCCAGCTCAGGCTGTACATCTGGAAGCGTCCCGCCTTGATGTCCCCGAAGAAGGTGCCCCACTCGTGGCTGCGGATGCGCAGGGCGATGCCCACCGGCCGGAGCTGCGCCTGGAACACCGCCGCCACCCGCCGCCGAAAGGGATCGGTGGAGGTCTTGTACTCGATCTCCAGGGGACGCCGCGGGCCGTGACCCAGCTCGGCAAGCAGCCGGCGTGCGCGCGCCGGATCGTGATCCCAGGACGGCAGTGCCGGATGCGCGGCCCAGTGACCCGGGGCCAGCAGGGTGTCGGCGAGGCGCGCATGCCCCTGGAACAGGTGACGCACGATCGCGGCCCGGTCGATCGCATGGGCGATCGCCTGACGCACCCGGCGATCGCCGGTGACCGGATCCTCGAGATTGAAGCCCAGGTAGCTGAAGGTGGTGCCGGGCGTCTCGTGCAGCACGATGCCGGGCTCGCGCGCCAGCACCGGATACATCTCGTAGGGCAGATCGTTCTGCAGCAACTGCGCCTCGTCGTGCATCAGCTTGAGCGCGCGCATGGTGGGATCGGCCACCACCGCGAAGCGCACCCGCAACCCGTCGCGGCGCCGCGTCAGCACCACTCCGCCGTCGTCGCGCCAGCCCAGGAAACGAAAGGCGCCGCTGCCCAGGGGCTCCCGCGCCAGGCCGTCGTCGTCGGCCTGCAGCCGGTCCGCGGGCGCCACCCCCAGGTGCAGCCGCTCCGGCAGGCGCGGGTCGGGGCGCGACAGGGTCAGACCCAGCGTATCGCCGCCGGGCTCCAACGCCGCGAGGTGCTTCAGGGTGCTCGCATGCGGCGATGCGGGATGATCACGCGCCAGCTCCAGGGTGGCGGCCACATCGTCCAGGGTGACCGGACGGCCGTCGGCGAAGGGCGGCTGGTCGGGCATCAGGCGCAGCCGGTAGCGGTCGGGTGCCTCCTGCGTCCAGGTCACCACGCCGGGTTGTGGACGCTCGGCGGTATCGAAGGTCACCAGGGGGCGGTACAACAAAGCATTGATCCGTTCCGACACCGCGCTGGTGGCCAGCAGCGGATGCAGCGAGGCCGGCGCATGGGCGACCGCGAACACCAGCTCCGAGTCGCCTCCCACCCGTCGCGAACAGCCCCCGAGCGCCAGCAGCGGCAGGCCGAGGAAGGCGCGGCGGCTGCAGGTGAACGGTGGCATCATGCGCCCACGACCGCTGGACATCCCGGCAGGCGAAATGCAGCCC
>CAZVIG010000171.1:0-5360 GCA_964627395.1 uncultured Sedimenticola sp. | reverse complement strand
CTCTGCGTGGACGAGATCGAGGCCGGCCGCAAGCCCTATTGCGTGATGGCCTGCATGATGCGGGTGCTGGACGTCGGACCCATCGACCAGCTACGCGAGGGCATCTATCCGACCCTGGCGATGGCGGGCAACGAGGAGCCGGTGCGGGCGGTGAAGAACTTCGCCGATCCCGAGCTGACCAACCCCTCCATCGTGTTCATTCCGCACAGCAAGGGGAGGGTGGACTGATGGACGCGATGCCCCAGGAGGCGCCGCTGGACCTGCTGATGCAGGCCGCCGCCAGGGACCTGACGCTGCTCGCCGGGGTGCAGGACCGGGAGCTGGACGCGGCGGCGCTCACCGCCCTGCGAGAGATCGGCTTTCCGGCCTCCCTGGCCCTGCCGCCCGAAAGCGAAGACGGACGACGCGCCCTCTCCCTGCTCACGGAGGTGATGGAGCGCCTGGATTCGGAACCGGTCGAGCCCGCCGTCCTGGACGATCTGGCGGCCGACTATGCGGATATCTATCTCAACCACTCGATCCAGGCCTCGCCCATGGAGTCGGTCTGGCTGGACGAGGACGGCCTGGCGATGCAGGAGCCGATGTTCCAGGTCCGGGCGTGGTACCACCGGTTCGGCATGGCCGCCGAGAACTGGCGCATGCGCACCGACGACCACCTGGTGCTGCAGCTTCAGTTCCTGGCACGGCTCGCCGAGCGGCTGCCGCAGCAGGCCGATCAGGCGGAATGGCTGGCCGGGATGGCGCGCTTTCTCGACGAGCACCTGCTGCGCTGGATCGGACGGTTCGGCGAACGGGTCGCACAGCGCTGCAGCACGCCTTTCTATGCCGGCGTGGCGATGCTGACCGCCACCTGGCTGGAGCAGTTCCGCGACCTGCTGGCGGAGCTGCTGGATCAGCCGCGTCCCAGCCCCGAGGAGATCGAGGCGCGCATGCGGCCGAAGGCGGAACCGGTCGAGGTGCCGGTGAAGTTCATGCCGGGCGTGGCGCCGAGCTGGTAGCGATTCCATGCGTGGCTTGCTCGAGCAGGCGGCGGAGGCGTTGCATCCCGAGATCGATGCGGCGGCCTGCGTGCATGCCCTGGCCGAGACCGGCGACTGCCGTGCCTGTGTCGACGCTTGTCCCAGACAGGCCTGGGTGCTGGACGACGAGGCGCTCGGCCTCGATACCGCCGCCTGCGACGGTTGCGGGCTGTGCGTGCCCGCCTGTCCACGGGGTGCGATCTCCAGCGACCTGCCGGTCGAGACCCTGCTCTACCGTGGCCGCCGGATCGCCATCCTCGCCTGCGAACGCGCCGGGGTGGATGGTGCCGGGGTGATGCCCTGCGTGCATGCGGTGGGGGTAGCGCATCTGACCGAACTCTACCGGCAGGGCGTGCGCACCCTGCTGTATGCCCATGGGCGGTGCGATACCTGCGACCGGCGGGGCAGCGGCCAGTCCCTGCCGGCGGCGATCGCCAGGCTCCAGTCCCTGCTGGACGATCGCGGGCTGGCCCCGCTGAACGCGCGCGCCTATGGCCCCGCGGAATGGCGCGCCCGGCGCGCGGTGCTGCTGGGCGGAGGCATACGCAACGCGGGGGCGGAGATGTCGCGCCGGGCCTTTCTGCGGAGTGCCGCGGGCGAGGCGCTGCAGCGGGGGCTGCAGATCCGCGGCATCGGTCTGCCGGCGCGCCGGCAGGAGACCCGCACGCTGGACGATTCGCTCCCGCCGAACGGGGCGCGTGCGCTCTATCCGGCGGTGCCGGTCATCGACGAGGAGCGCTGCGAGGCCTGCCATGCCTGTGCGCGCATCTGCCCGGACGGCGCCCTGCAGTTCGATGCCGTGCAGCGCAGCTACCGGATCCACCCCGGCGCCTGTTCCGCCTGCGGCCTGTGCGAGTCGGTGTGCGAGGTCGGTGCCGTGATGCTCCAGCGCTGGGTGAAGGCGCCGCCGGAGTGCCATCTGGCCCTGGTCGAGCAGCGCTGCCGCGCCTGTGGCGCACCGGCCTGGTGGCTGGCCGGGCAGGAGGAGGACCCGGCAGGGCTGTGCCGTATCTGCGCCCACGCCCATCATCATGCCAATCTCTACCAGGTACTGGAGTGAGCGAGCGATGGAAATGAACGAGGAATGGCTTCGGCCGGTGATCGAGGCGCTGGACGGGCTGGCGGAGGGGCGCTGCCTGGTGGTGGACGTGCCGGTCTATCGGCCGGACCTGGCACGCCAGATGGCGGCGGCCCTGGGGCTGGCGTTTCACGATTTCCGCGAGGAATACCTGAAACATCAGGGCGCGCAGGCGGAGCAGGTGGACATCGAGGCGATGGACGCCTGGCTGACCGCCTGCGTGGGCGACGAGCCGACCCTGTTCCACAATGCCGAGGCCCTGCTGGCCTGTCACGGGCCGGAACGGCGGGCCGCCTGGTTCGCCTCGCTGGCGCGGCGGGACTGGCCCAATCGCCTGGTGATGCCGCTGTATCTGTACGGGCCCGAGCTGAACGACGAGGCCCCGCCCCGGGTGCGACTGGACTACCGGGCGTTGCCGGAACAGGGGCTGGTGAGCCGGCTGTTACATGGTTGAATGGCTGTCGTGCCGCCGAGACACCCTGCGGTACGCCATCCGGAACCTGGGGCGCCGAGGCGGGTCCCAGGGTAACGAACACGGCGGTATGGCGATCCGGCGTTCTTGCGCTGGATCAAACGGCTGCCGTCTTGGCCGCCCATATATGAGCATTCGATGATATGCTGGTGCGGCTGTCTCAGGGTCTCCGAACCCGGTGCCCGGCACCGGCGGGGAAACCCCGGTTTTCAACCCAAGAAGGAGTTATCCGATGAAGAAACAGGCACTGATCCTCTCCGCGCTGTTGGCCGGCGCCGCCGCGGCCCCCGCCCTGGCCGCCGAAGACGCCTCGGCTCTGGCCCAGCAGAAAAACTGCCTTGGCTGCCACCAGGTGGACAAGAAGGTGGTCGGCCCGGCCTACAAGGACGTCGCGGCGAAATATGCCGGTCAGGCGGATGCGGTGGACAAACTGGCAGCCAAGGTCAAGGCCGGCGGCGCCGGCGTCTGGGGCCAGATCCCCATGCCGCCCAACAACGTCACCGACGAAGAGGCGAAGAAGCTGGTCGAGTGGATCCTGAGCCTGAAGTGATCCCCTGCCGGCGCATGCCGGCCTGAGGCTTCGAGAGACGGGTCCTCCCGCGTCGCGGGCGGGCCCGTCTGCGTTGTGCCGGTGCATGGGGTGGCGATCCGGGAGATAATGGGCACCCCATTCGTCTGGAGTTCGGTCCCATGCTGCGCGCCATCCCCCTGTTCGTCATCCCCCTGGCCATCTACAACCTGATGATGCTGGGCGGCGATGTCCATGCCCTGCTGGGGCAGGAGCTGTTCGCCTTCCAGTTGATGTCCGGCGCGCGCTGGGTGTTCACCGCACACGACGCCTTCATCGTCGGCGGCGTGCTGGTGCTCTATTTCGAGATCTTCAAGTCCACCGGCACCGGCCTGGCCTCGGTGCTGGACCATACCCTGTCGATGCTGGTGTTCATCGGCTTCCTGGTGGAGTTCCTGCTGGTGAAGGACTGCGGCACCTCCACCTTCTTCGCCCTGGCCCTGATGTCCCTGCTGGACGTGATCGCCGGCTTCACCGTCTCCATCGTCGCCGCGCGGCGCGACTTCGCGGTGGGGCAGCATCTGGACTGACATATATGCCATTCCGCAGGTGTCCGGTTTTTTTACAGGCGTATATCGGGCGTTCGGACAGGCTTTGTGACGCGAGTCCCGCTGTTATGTGAAGCGGTTTCGGGTTTGCCACGCTTTGTGATCCCGTCAGCCCACGATCTCTGCAGAAGGGCGTTCCTTATTGTGTCCGTTTATTTTACACATTAACAAAAATAATGCGGATATTAGTCCGAAATTTTCGGGGAATCGATAAAAAGTACAATAAAAACCACTACTTGAAATGCTGCCTGGGGGTTCCGACAAAGATTGGCACCGATGATGCATGCGACATAAAGTGGCGCCTGTCCGGCAGGGAATAAGGAAAAGGATAACCAACGCAGGCGCCGGGCCATCGAACGATCGATGGCCGAAAGTCCGTAATTGGACCAAGGGCGATGGTCGGCCTCCGGGCCGGGTATCGACAAACGTCAACTTGATATCAAAGTGAGGATTCGGAATGAAAAAGGCAATCCTGGGTACTGCCGTCGCGGCAGCTCTGGGCCTGGCATCCGTCGCAGCCAGTGCCGCTCCCATCAGTTCGCTGACCGTCACCTTCGGTGACTTCGCCATGAACACCCCGGTGGTGACCGATGGTTTCAACGAGTGGTCCGGCACGTTGCCGATGGGCACCAGCGGTCTGCTGATCGACAACGCCTTCAACTTCAACGGCCTGTTCGGCTTCGTGGACATCCTGGCGCTGAACAGCGGCCTCTCCGGTGACGACTCTACCGGCCTGGACCTGTCCAACTTCGCCGTGGACTACAACGGCACCGTCATCGGTCAGGCGCCGGACGCGGGTAGCTTGGTGCAGAACTTCGACACCAACGCCATGACCTTCAGTGCCGACTGGCAGGCGCTGATCGTGGGCGGCCCCTTCAATGGCAACACCGGCTACTGGCACATGGAAGGCACCTATGCAACTTCTGCGGTGCCTCTGCCGGCTGCTGCCTGGCTGCTGGGCTCCGGCCTGCTGGGCCTGGTCACGTTCGGTCGTCGCAAGGCGGCCGCCTGACCGGCGTTTCGGCAAGGGATCGGCGGCGTCCATTGGGCGCCGCGTCGATCGCAGTCGAACTGTGGACCCGCGCACATCGTGCGCGGGTCTTTTGGCATTTGGAACGTGCCAGAGGTTATCATCCGGCGAATTCGAAACCGCCGTGCCGGCCGGTTTCCACGGGATGACAGAACTGTAACAAGAAGGAGGAAGGGCAGAATGCAAACGATCACTGCCACGAAAGGGATGCGATGCCTGGCGATCGGGCTCGGGCTGCTGGCCAGCTCGGCGGCGATGCCGTTCACCATCGATTTCGACTACAGCTACGACAGCAACGGTTTCTTCTCCGATCCCGCGCGCAAGGCGGTGCTGAGTGCAGCGGGGGGTTATTTCGAATCCATCATCAACGACGATCTGGCGGCCATCACCTCCAGCGGCGGCAATCATTTCGATGCCATCTTCCAGAGTCCGGGGGACGGCAGCTCGGTAACGCTCACCGACTACAGCGTGGCAGCGGACACCATCAAGGTGTTCGTCGGCGGGCGCTCGCTGGGGGGCAGCACCCTTGGCTTCGGCGGTCCCGGGGGCTACAACGTGAGCGGCTCCACTGCCTTCATCGATACGGTGGCGCGGCGGGGCGAGGCGGGGCAGGAGGGCCCGCCACCGGGTGCCGCGGACTTCTCG
>CAZVIG010000170.1:0-5413 GCA_964627395.1 uncultured Sedimenticola sp. | reverse complement strand
CTGGACATGCTGGCCGACGCCACGGTGTACGGCATCGGCCTCTATGCGGTGGGCAAGAGTCTGCGCCACAAGGCCCATGCCGCGCTCTACAGCGGCATCGCCCAGGGCCTGCTGGGCCTGCTGATCCTGGCCGACATCCTGCGCCGCGCCATCTACGGCAGCGAACCGGTATCGATGCTGATGATGGGCATGGGCGTGGTGGCGCTGATCGCCAACGTCTGGTGCCTGCTGCTGATCCAAAAGCACCGCGAGGGCGAGGTGCACATGCGCGCGAGCTGGGTGTTCTCCAAGAACGACGTGATCGCCAACAGCGGCGTCATCCTCGGCGGCCTGCTGGTATGGCTGCTCGACAGCCGCTGGCCCGACCTGGTGATCGGTACCGTGATCGCCCTGATCGTGCTGCGCGGCGCGGTGCATATCGTCAGCGATGCCCGCGTCGAGCTGGCCGCCGAGGCCGAAGGGAGCTGCAGCGGAGAGAGTTGCAGCGGCACCTCCTGCAGCGGCGAGTAAGCATCCCCCGGCAGAGCCGGAGGCTTTAGCCGCCCAAAGGCACCTGTCCCCCACGTTTCTCTACCGGTGTACCCGGACAATGTGAATGACGGGCTTCCCGTCGATGGGCCTGATCATCGTTCCGGTCTCCTCCTGGCGATTCGGAAGGGCCCGAACCGGGAGCGCCGCCATCCTGGCGGCTTGCCGGCGGGACGCCGGCGCTCCTCGTGCTAAAGCCCCAGCCAGATACGGATCGGCAGCAGCAGGTAGGCGGCGAAGAAGCCGATCCCCCAGATGGTCACAGAGATCCAGTAGATTCGGCGGTTCCAGCGTTGCGCGGTGTTGCAGGCCTGCCCCAGCCGCGGGTCGGTGGGACAGGCGCGGCCGGGGCGGTACATCAGCCAGCCGGAGACGGCCAGCATCAGGCCCGAGAAGGCGAACACCCAGATCTTGTGCTTGGTCAGGGTGATCAGAAAGGGAAAGGTGCTGGTCATGGCCACCACCGCGGTGCCCAGTCCCAGGGTCACCAGGATGATGGGCAGGGCACAGCAGATCAGGGTGCCGGTGGTGGTGAACAGGGTGAACACCGTCACCCCGCGCTCGGCCGCTACCGGCGGCTGATTGGTCGTTCTTTCGTGCATCGGGCGGTCCGTACGAAAGTCATCACAGGGGACACGGAGATCACAGAGGATTCCGTGTCCGAAAGGATGAATTTTTCATGATGCGGAGTGTGGGGCACTCCCTCGTGAAAGTCAGCGAGGCGTGACCTTCATGCTGCGGTAGGTGAAGCCGGAATCACCGAACAGCTTTTTCATCTGTTCGTCCGTGAAATCCACCCCTTCGCCCGTGTCCACGCTGACCAATCCCTTGTCCAGATCCACATCGATGGCCTCCACACCGTCCATGGCCTTGAACTTCTTCTCGATGCCATAGGCGCAGAAGGGACAGGCCAGGCCGTCCACGCGCATCTCGTAGTGTTTTCCGGCCGCCCAGGCACCCTGGGCGAGAACCAGAGCCATGATCGCTGCCAAGAGCCACTGTTTCTTCATCGCTTGCCTACTCCTCGTGCTGATTGGATATGTCTTCTCTTCGATCAGACCGGACGAAACGCTCAAAGATGCCATTCGAACACCAATTTGAGCCGGTAGTCCGATTCGTCCTGTCGTCCGTTCAGGTCGCTGTAGACCGGAAGCTGCACGCCCGCCTTGATGGCGAAGTTGCGTTTGGTCCAGAAGATGCCCGGCGACAGGAACAGCTCGGTGCCGCCGGTATCGGGCAGGCTGGCCCCGCCCTGCTTCGCCTTCATGCCGTGCTCGCCATTGAGTTCCAGCAGCCAGACGGTATCCGGCTCGAGATAGCCGGTGCGCTTCGGTCGCCAGCCGCCCACCAGGTCGAACAGGATCTTGTCTCCGCGGTCGATGCCCGCATCGTTCTTGCCGTTGAAACGGTAGCGCAGGCTCGCCCAGCGATACCAGGTGCGTCCCTCGTAGCCGTAGGCCAGGCCCAGGATGGTGTCGGTGGCGCCCTTGCCCAGCGCCGGCGTGCCGCTGTCGTCGGCGGTGTCGGTGACCACCTTCAGCGCCACCGAGGCGGACTCCTGCAGCCCCAGGGAATCGCGTCGCCAGAAGCGGTACTTGGTGAACAGGGAAAGGTCACCGACCCCATTGTTACCGTCACCCGAGACGCTGCGAAATTCATAGGGCAGGTCTATGCCCACCGCCCAGTCGCCGGTCAGGCCATAGGTCAGCTCCAGCGCAGTCGTCTGCGCCTTTTCGTCACCGGCCTTGTCCGCATCCAGTTCCAGAGCCACCTCGACCCCGCCCTTGTACAGCACATGGGGTCCGAGCCCGAAGATGGGGTCATGGGCCATGGCCGCGGTACTGGACAACATCACCACTGCCGCCAGGACCCTCCTCGAATCGTTCGTCATCCGATCCTCCTGCGCATCGCGCACCAACCAACTGGAGAGAGCCTAGTACCTGGAGCCGACTCCAGGTCAACCCCCTTTTTCGGAAGTGCGAGAATGGGCGTTTCCCACATGGAGCGCCCCCATGACGAACCTTCTGCTGATCGCCGCTGCCCTCCTCGGCATCCTGGGCCTGCTGATGCCGCTGGCGGTGCGCCTGGCCTACCGGGTGCCCCGAATCACCGGCCAAGTACGTCCCGAAGACCTGGGGCTGCCCGGCGAGGCGGTACAGGTGGGCACGGAGAACGGCAAACGCCTTTTCGGATGGTTCATTCCGGCAGGGACACCGGACGGTCGGGCACCGGCCATCGCGGTGATCCACGGCTGGGGCGGCAGCAGCGACCAGCTTCTGCCCCTGGCGCCCCTGTTCCATGAGGCGGGCTATACCCTGTTGTTGCTCGATGCGCGCAATCATGGGCGCAGCGACGGTGACGGGTTTTCTTCCATGCCCCGTTTCGCCGAGGACCTGGGACATGGTGTGGACTGGCTGCAGCGACAGCCCGGCGTGGACCCGCAACGGGTGTTCCTGGTTGGGCACTCGGTGGGGGCGGCAGCCGCGCTATTGCTCGCTTCGCGCCGTCACGACATCGCGGGGGTGATCTCGATCGCCGCCTTCGCCCACCCCGAAGAAGTAATGAGCCGTCAGCTCGCCGCTCTGCACCTGCCGCGGATACCGGTCGGTTGGTTGGTGCTGAAATACATCGAGCACGCCATCGGCCACCGTTTCGACGACATCGCACCGGTCAATACCATCCGCCGGATCGAGGCCCCGGTGCTGTTGGTGCATGGCGAGGCGGACCGGCTGGTGCCGCCGGGTGACATGGAGCGGATCCACGCCAACCGGCGGGACGACCGGGTGGAGCGGCTGCGCCTGCCCGGCGCCGGCCACAATCCCACCCGCGCCATCGCGCATCACGGGCCGCAGTTGCTCGACTTCCTGAGGCGCGCCCGGGGATGCGACTGAACCACTCCCTCAGGTGGGCGTGCCGCGTCCGGCACCCGAACCCCGCGAGCCCTTCCAGTACAGCCAGACCGCCAGGATCACCATCACCACCTGCACGCCCAGTCCTTCCAGGTTGGGATAGATGCCCAGCAGCTCGATGGTGGGGAAGTTCACGTGCTCCACCGGCAGCATGCCCGCCTCCTGCAGTGCCGCGATGCCCTTGCCGGCGAAGATCACCGCCAGCACGAACAGGAAGATGCTGGTCGCCGAGAAGAACTGGCGCAGCGGCAGGCGGGTGCTGAACTTGAGGATCAGCCAGGCGAGCACCACCAGCCCGGCCGCGGCCACACCCAGTCCGGCCACCACCATGCCATGGCCCTCGCGCCCGGTCTGCAGCCACAGGGCCTGGTAGAACAGCACCGTCTCGAAGATCTCGCGGTACACCGCCACGAAGGCGAGCAGGGCCAAGCCCCAGAGGGTGCCGCGGTCGAGCGCCTTGCGCACATTGTCCTCGATGAAGGCCTTCCACTGCATGGCGCTGGTCTTGCTGTGCAGCCAGAAGCCCACATAGAACAGCATCGCTGCGGCGAACAGGGCAGCGAAGGCCTCGGTGAGTTCACGCCCCGCCCCGCCGATGGTCACGATCTCCGAGGAGACGTACCAGGTGAGCAGGCCCAGCCCCAGCGCCGCGCCGCTGCCGTAGTAGAGATAACGCAGGCCGTCGCGGCGCCCGGTCTTGATGAGGAAGGCCGCCAGCGCGGCCAGTACCAGGATCGCCTCCAGCCCTTCGCGCAGCAGGATCACCAGCGAGGCGGTGAAGGCCGCACCGGCGGACAGCAGGGTGCTGTCCAGTTTGGAGGCGGCGACCTGCAGCTGCTCGCGCAGCTTTGTAATGTGCGAGGTCACCTGCTCCGGCGGCACGCCCTGCTTGATCATGCCGCGCAGTGCGGTCATGTCGCTCTCGATGGCCCGCCGCAGTTCGGGGTCGATGGCATCCAGATTGCCCTCCGCCAGCTCGTAGCCCTCCAGGTAGGCGCTCACCGCCAGGTCGTGCGCGCGCCGTGCATCGCCGGCCCGGTAGGCCCGGGCGGCCTCGTCCAGTTCGTCGATGGCGTACTGCACCGCCTCGCCTTTGCCTTCCTTCCACAGGCCCTGCGGATGGGTACGCAGCCAGGCGACCAGGCGGTCTCCCTCGGGACCCAACTGGGCCGCCAGCTCGGCGGGGGTACGGGTGGTCAGCAGCTCCGGGGTGAGGCCGGCAGGCAAAGTCGCCGGCGGCCGATCCGCCGCCAGGCCACGCGCGGCCAGGCTGCTGACATGGAAGGCCAGCGCCCAGCGGTCGGCATCCGGCAGCCCCGGCCAGGCCTTCATGGCGGTGCCACCCACCCCGTGGGTGATGGTGCTGTAGAGACCGTACAGGGTGCGCTCGCGGTAACGCTCCACATCGGTGAAATCGGTGGGTCGCGGATCCAGGGTCGCTGCCAGGGGGCCGTCGCCCCGCCCCTCGGCACCGTGGCAGCCGGCACACTGCTGGGCATAGAGCTGGGCGCCGCGCGCCAGGTCGGGCGCCTTGCGCGGCACCACCGCCAGGCCGTAACCGTCGATCAACAGGCGCCGCAGGGCCGCCGCCTCGGAGGCCACCCGGTCCGCATCGGCGCGTTGCGCCACCAGGTCGTTCAACGTCTTCAGACGTGCGCGGATCTCGGCGCGCGCCGGCGAGGAAGGCAGCTCCGCCCCCAGTTCCACCAGAGTGCGGGCGAAGTCCTGCATCTCGGCATATTCCGAAGGATTGACCACCTCGCCGTCGCGCACCGCATCGCGGTAGTCCACGCCCAGGTAGTCCACCATCTGCTGCACACGCTGTACCGGCTCGGCGGCCTGCGCGACACCCGCGGCGAACAGAAGAAGCAGACTCAACATCAGCGATTTCATGGCCCGATCATCCATCAGCATTCAACGATACGCAAATGATAACGCTTCTCATGTGGTTGTGCAATACCAATGGAGGGCATAAC
>CAZVIG010000169.1:0-5417 GCA_964627395.1 uncultured Sedimenticola sp. | reverse complement strand
GGTTTGCCATGCAGAAGGGTGAGCAGGAATCGCTGATCGAGAAACAGGTCGCGGCACCGGCGGCCGTCGAGCAGTCGGTTCCGACCGATCTGCCCGCAGTGCCCGAGGCGGCCCCGCCGGCAGCGCTGGACAGGGAACTGCCGGCCGTGCCCGAGCCGGCAGCGAAGGACGATCTGCCCGTAGTGCCGGCGCAGCAGCAGTAACCGTATTTGCCGAAGTGGTGGAATTGGTAGACACGCTATCTTGAGGGGGTAGTGGCGAAAGCCGTGCCGGTTCGAGTCCGGCCTTCGGCACCATCAGCACGGTATCGGTCCCGGTGGCCGATACCGTTTTTTTATGGGTTGCAAAGAACAATGAAAACAATAAGTTGCGTATGGCGTCACATTTGACACCCGGGCGGGCGACCGATATTCTCGGTGCGCGGTTGATTGCACGATAACGATAACCCAGCCCAGGGGGAGGCCGGTCGGCATGCTGGAAAACTATCTGCCCGTCCTGATCTTCATCGGTGTCGGCCTGGTGGTGGGCGCGGTGATGATCGCCATGGGCTTCATGCTCTCGCCCAACCGTCCCGACAGCGAAAAGCTCTCGCCTTATGAGTGCGGCTTCGAGGCCTTCGAGGACTCGCGCATGAAGTTCGACGTGCGCTACTACCTGGTGGCCATCCTGTTCATCATCTTCGATCTGGAGATCGCCTTTCTGTTCCCCTGGGCGGTGGTGCTGGACCAGATCGGCATGGTCGGCTTCTGGGCCATGATGCTGTTTCTCGGCGTGCTGGTGGTCGGCTTCATCTACGAATGGAAGAAGGGTGCGCTGGAATGGGAGTAGAAGGCATTCTCGAGAAGGGCTTCGTCACCACCACGGCGGACAAGCTCATCAACTGGGCCCGCACCGGGTCCATGTGGCCCATGACCTTCGGCCTGGCCTGCTGCGCGGTGGAGATGATGCATGCGGCCGCCTCGCGTTACGACCTGGACCGTTTCGGCATCATCTTCCGGCCCAGCCCGCGCCAGTCGGACGTCATGATCGTGGCCGGCACCCTGGTCAACAAGATGGCCCCGGCGCTGCGCAAGGTGTACGACCAGATGGCCGAGCCGCGCTGGGTGATCTCCATGGGTTCCTGCGCCAACGGCGGGGGCTATTACCACTATTCCTATTCGGTGGTGCGCGGCTGCGACCGCATCGTGCCGGTGGACATCTATGTGCCGGGCTGTCCGCCCACCGCCGAGGCGCTGATCTACGGCATCATTCAGCTACAGAACAAGATCCGCCGCACCAACACCATCGCCCGCTGAGCGGCGACGGCGCGCTTCACCGAGAGACTGCCGAGTCATGAGTCCCGAAGAACGACTGGAAGAACTGGAAGAGGCGCTGGAGGAGCTGCTCGAGGACTTCGAGGGCTGCTCCTGGCGCACCGAGCGCGGCGAGCTGACCCTGACGGTGCCGCGCGAGGACCTGCTGGCGGTGATGCGGCGGCTGCGCGAGAGCACCACCACCGCCATGGAGCAGTGCATCGACGTCTGCGGCGTGGACTATGCCACCTACGGCCAGGCGGAGTGGAACGCCGAGGACGCTCCCAATACCGGCTTCGAGCGCGGCATCACGCCCATCCGCCCCGAGGCCGACCCGGCCAACCGCTTCGCGGTGGTCTATCACCTGCTCTCGCTCACCCACAACGTGCGCCTGCGGGTCAAGGTGTTCCTGGATGCCGAGAACCCGGTGGTCGATTCGGTCACCGGCATCTGGGCCTCGGCCAACTGGTTCGAGCGCGAGGCCTTCGACCTGTTCGGCATCCTGTTCGCCGGTCATCCCGACCTGCGCCGCATCCTCACCGACTACGGCTTCATCGGCCATCCCTTCCGCAAGGACTTCCCGCTGATCGGCGAGGTGGAGATGCGCTACGACCCGGAGCAGCAGCGGGTGATCTACGAGCCGGTGAGCATCGAGCCGCGCACCCTGGTGCCGCGGGTGATCCGGCACGACCTGCGCTACGAGGAAGGCCACAAGCCGGAGCAGCCGGAAGCGGAGGCGGAATAAGACCATGGCCGAGATTCGCAACTACACCCTCAACTTCGGTCCCCAGCACCCGGCCGCGCACGGCGTGCTGCGCCTGGTGTTGGAGATGGACGGCGAGGTGATCGAGCGCGCCGACCCGCACATCGGCCTGCTGCACCGCGGCACCGAGAAATTGGCCGAGAGCAAGCCCTTCAACCAGTCCATCGGTTACATGGACCGCCTGGACTACGTCTCGATGATGTGCAACGAGCACGGCTATGTGCGCGCCATCGAGAAGCTGCTGGGGATCGAGCCGCCGCCGCGCGCGCAGTACATCCGCACCATGTTCGACGAGATCACGCGCATCCTCAATCACCTGATGTGGCTGGGGACCCACGCCCTGGACGTGGGCGCGATGACCATGTTCCTGTACTGCTTCCGCGAGCGCGAGGATCTGATGGACTGCTACGAGGCGGTCTCCGGCGCGCGCATGCACGCCACCTACTACCGCCCGGGCGGGGTGTACCGCGACCTGCCGGAGCAGATGACCCGCTTCGAGCCGGGCCGCTTCTGCAGCGAGAAGGAGGCGAAGATCCGTAACCGCGCGCGCGAGGGCTCGCTGCTGGACTTCATCGAAGACTTCGCCGACCGCTTCCCCGGCCTGGTGGACGAATACGAGACCCTGCTCACCGACAACCGCATCTGGAAGCAGCGCACCGTGGGCATCGGCGTGGTCTCGCCGGAACGCGCGCGCCAGCTCGGCTTCACCGGCCCCATGCTGCGCGGCTCCGGCATCGCCTGGGACCTGCGCAAGAAGCAGCCCTATGCTGCCTACGACCAGGTCGATTTCGACATCCCGGTGGGCACCAACGGCGACTGCTACGACCGCTACCTGGTGCGCGTGGAGGAGCTGCGCCAGTCCGCGCGCATCATCAAGCAGTGCGTGCAATGGCTGCGCCAGAACCCGGGCCCGGTGATGATCGAGGACCACAAGATCGCGCCGCCCAAGCGCGCCGAGATGAAGCAGAGCATGGAGGCCCTGATCCACCACTTCAAATTGTTCACCGAGGGCTACTGCCCGCCGGAGGGCGAGGTGTACGCCGCGGTGGAGGCGCCCAAGGGCGAGTTCGGCGTCTATCTGATCTCGGACGGCGCCAACAAGCCCTACCGCCTGAAGGTGCGCGCGCCCGGCTTCGCCCACCTGGCCGCCATGGACGAGATGGCCCGGGGCCACATGCTGGCCGACGTGGTGGCCATCATCGGCACCATGGACATCGTATTCGGGGAGATCGACAGATGAGCATGCGCGCAGAGCCCATGCAGCGGACCCACCGCTGCGAGAACAAGCACGAGCTGTTCACGCCCGAGATCCGCGCCGAGATCGACCAGTGGATCGCCAAGTACCCCGAGGAATGGAAGCAGTCCGCCTGCATGGCCGCGCTGCGCATCGTGCAGGACGCCAACGGCGGACACCTCACCACCGAGCTGATGGACCAGGTGGCCGACTACCTGGACATGCCGCCGATCGCGGTCTACGAGGTGGCCACCTTCTATTCCATGTACGAGCACAAGCCGGTGGGGCGGCACAAGATCTGCCTCTGCACCAACATCTCCTGCATGCTCAACGGCTCGGACAACATCTACGAGCACCTGCGCTCGCGCCTGGGCATCGGCTTCGGCGAGGTGACCGAGGACGGCCGCTTCAGCCTCAAGGAGGTGGAATGCCTGGGCGCCTGCGGCGGCGCGCCCATGATGCAGATCGGCAACACCTATTACGAGAATCTCACCCCCGAGCTGGTGGACCAGATACTGGACGGGCTGGAGTAAGGCATGGCCAACGAAGTCTGCTTCCGCACCCTGCACAAGGACCGGCCCTGGCGGCTGGAAACCTATGTCTCCGAGGGTGGCTACGAGGCGCTGAAGAAGATCCTCGCCGAGAAGACCCCGCAGGACGAGATCATCGAGATGGTCAAGCGCTCCGGGCTGCGCGGGCGCGGCGGCGCCGGCTTCCCCACCGGGCTGAAGTGGAGCTTCATCAACCGCGCCGCACCCGGCGACAAGTACATCGTGTGCAACTCCGACGAGGGCGAGCCCGGCACCTTCAAGGACCGCGACATCCTGCGCTACAACCCGCACGCCCTGATCGAGGGCATGATCATCGCCGGCTACGCCATCGGCGCCACCGCGGGCTACAACTACATCCGCGGCGAGTTCTGGGAGCCCTACGAGCGCTTCGAGGCGGCCCTGGCCGAGGCGCGCGAGGCGGGCTTTCTGGGCGAGAACATCCTGGGTTCCGGCTTCAGTTACGACATCCATAGCCACCTGGGCGCCGGCGCCTACATCTGCGGCGAGGAGACGGCCCTGCTGGAATCCATCGAGGGCAAGAAGGGCCAGCCGCGCTTCAAGCCGCCCTTCCCGGCGATGTTCGGCCTCTACGGCCGGCCCACGGTGATCAACAACACCGAGACCCTGGCCTCGGTCCCGGACATCATCCGCCAGGGCCCCGACTGGTTCCGCGAGCTGGGGGTGGAGAACAGCGGCGGCTCCAAGCTGTTTTCCGTGTCGGGCAACGTCAACCGCCCCGGCAACTACGAGGTGCCCATGGGCACCCCCTTCGCCGAGCTGCTGGAGATGGCCGGCGGGGTGCGCGAGGGACGCCGGCTCAAGGCGGTGATCCCGGGCGGCTCCTCGGCCCCGGTGCTGCCGGGCGAGGTGATGATGGACCTGACCATGGACTACGACAGCATCCAGCAGGCCGGCTCCATGCTGGGCTCCGGGGCGGTGATCGTGATGGACGACTCCAACTGCATGGTCAAGGTGCTGGATCGCATCTCCTATTTCTACTACGAGGAGTCCTGCGGCCAGTGCACCCCCTGCCGCGAGGGCACCGGCTGGATGCACCGGGTGGTGCACCGCATCGAGACCGGCCAGGGCCGCCCCGAGGACCTGGACCTGCTGGACGACGTGGCCAACAAGATCATGGGGCGCACCATCTGCGCCCTCGGCGATGCCGCGGCCATGCCGGTAGCGAGCTTCGTCAAGCACTTCCGTGACGAGTTCCAGTACCACATCGACCATAAAAAGTGCATGGTGTGAGCGGCATGAGCGACGAGAAGATCACGATCGAGGTGGACGGGCAGCAGCTCCAGGCCATGCCGGGGCAGATGCTCATCGAGGTCACCGATGCCGCCGGCATCACGGTGCCGCGCTTCTGCTATCACAAGCACCTGTCGGTGGCGGCCAACTGCCGCATGTGCCTGGTGGAGGTGGAGAACGCCCCCAAGCCGCTGCCCGCCTGCGCCACGCCCTGCACCGACGGCATGAAGGTCTATACCCGCTCGCCGCTGGCGCGCGCCGCGCAGCAGGGCACCATGGAGTTCCTGCTCATCAACCACCCGCTGGACTGCCCCATCTGCGACCAG
>CAZVIG010000168.1:0-5419 GCA_964627395.1 uncultured Sedimenticola sp. | reverse complement strand
CCGCCGGCCGGCGGGTTGACGTAGATGTTCTCCACCGCGGCGTTGCGTGCCGGATCGTCCACCGCGCCGGTGGTGTTGTCATGATCCAGGGTTGCGGTGCCGCCGCCGCGCAGGGTGATCCTCGATTTCCAGTAGGAGACGTGGCCGCCGTCCGGGGTGAGCAAGTGCAGGTCGATGTCGCTGCCGGTGGGCGAGGGCCAGATCGCCTGGCCGCGGATCACGCCAGAATGGCCGGAATCGGCGAAGCTCAGCGTCGGCCCGGGCGGCACGACCAGGTCCGCCGGATTGCCGGGCAGCCCTTCCGGCGTCACCGCCGGATTGGCCAGCGCGGTGGTCGGGGTGACGGTCCCGCCCGCGACGGGTGCTGCGCCCGGACCGGCCGCCGTCGGTTCCAGCAGTTCGGTGATGTCGGCGCCGCTGGCGATGAGAGCGCCTTCGAGCGATTCGTTGGCCCAGGGGCCCCATTCGGTGACCGAATCGGCCATGGCGGAGGTGGCCATCGCCAGCCCCAGTACTGCGGTCAAGAGGTGTCTTTTCTTCTGCATCGTCTGTCTCCTTTCGTAGTGCCCGCGGATCCCGTCCATCACTCGTCTGTCGGTGGGCCCGTCGCGGAATCAGTCGAAATCACGACTGAGGTTGAGCGCGACCTGGGTCCGCCGGAAATCGTAGGTGTCGATATTGGAGGCGCGGCGCGTGAAGGTGAGCGTTCCCCTGGCCTCCCAGCCGGCCAGGCGGCCGGAAGGCAGCTTGTGCTTGATGCCGAGCACCAGCTGGTCGAGGCGGTCCCGGCGTTTCACCAGAAAGGCGGGGTCGGTGTCGCGATAGCGTGACAGGCGGCGCGAGAGACGGCCGTGAATATTGGTGCGCGCATCCAGCAGATAGTTGAAGCCGACGAAGGCCTCTGCGCCCCGGTTGGAAAGATAGCCCTCGGCCGCGTTTTCCCGGAACAGTTCCAGTCCGCCCTGGAGGGACAGCTTGTCGCCCTCGAGTACCTGGCCGGCGCTGCCGCCCAGCGACAGATAGAGGCTGTCGCGTCCGTCGTTGATCGCCTGGGTGTAGGCGCGTTTTTGAACCACGCCGTCGAGGTTCAGCTCGAATCGCCGTTGATCTCGGGTGAGGGTATAGGCCGGGTTGAGCGCCACGAAGTTGGCATAGGAGCCGGCGCCGTAACGGATGTGATCCCACTGCAGGTTGAGCGAGCCACGCCAGTCGGGAGCGAGCAGGGCCGGTCCGGTGTGCAGGGTCAGCACATCCAGGTTGTTGCGGTTGGTGTCCTTGTAATGGACGGTGTAGAGGCGAGCGCCGCTTTGCCAAACGGGGGTGGCGTTCTCGATTCCCCATCGGTTGCTGTCGAGACCGAGATAGGTGTGGGTCAGCCCCAGTTGCAGGATGCCCGCCCAGTCGGCGCGTTTGAGCGCCGAGTTCACCAGGGTGATGGAACCGCTGGGAATGGGGAAGGTGGAACTGCCGGGGCCCGCACTGGCATTGCTGTCGTACATCAGTCCCACGGCGATGGAACGGGTGAACCGGTGCCGCTGGGGGATGCGCTGCTTCAGGAGGTCGAGAAAGGCCAGTACGTTCTTCCGGACCGCCTGTGGCGTGGCAGGATCGTCCAGCACTGCCTTCAGCTGCGCCACGGCATCGCGGTAGCGTTTGGCTTCGGCATAGGTGGTCGCCAGTTCCAGGCGGGCCCGTCCCAACGAGGGGCGTTGCGCCAGGATCCCCTCGAAGTAGCTGATGGCGTTCTCGTAGTCGCCGGCATCCCTGGCCTTCAGCGCCTTCTGGAACAGCGCCTCGATCGCCGCCAGGCCGGCATCGTCGTCGGCGCTAATGGCCGTCTGGGGCGCCAAACTCCCGAGGCTCAGCATCGCGGCCAGCAACAGGGACTGAAGCATCGACAGGTCGGATCGACGTTGACGCAGGTTCATGGCTTCCGTAGCTCCCCCCAGGAAAACAGAGACGTAGTTCACACAAATATACTAGGGGAAGTTCCGGAAACGGGGCAAACGAAATTTAGCGTGCAGAGCGATCTCGGGAACCGCAGTCCCGATCGGTCAGGCGGCCTCGAGTTGCTCCAGCAGGCGCCGGCGCAGGCGGTCCTGGCGCTGCGGATCGGTGATGGGCCGGCCCTGGCGGTCGGTGAGGGTGAACCAGTCGCGTACCACCTCGCCCTCGGTGAGCACCCGTGCGCTGTGTAGGCGCAGTCCCTCCTCGGCCAGCACCGCGCCCACCAGGGAGAGCAGGCCGGGGCGGTCGCGGGTGTGCAGGTGGAGGCGGGTGAGGGCGTGTTCGGCGTCCTGCTCCACCAGGATCTCGGTGTCGCGGTCGAAGGCGCGCAGGCGGCGTGGCAGCCGGCTCTGCACCGGCAGCACCCGCTCTTCGCGGTCCAGCCGTTCGGCCAGGCGTTCCCGTACCTCGTGCTGGCGCTCCGGGGAGAGGGGGCTGCCGTCCTCCTCCAGCACGAAATAGCTGTTGATGGAGAGTCCGGTGTCGGTGGTGTCCAGGCGCGCGCCCAGGATGTCCAGGCCCAGGCGGCTGAGCATGGCGGTGGTGTCGGCGAACAGGCCGTCGCGGTCCGGGCCGAAGGTGAAGATCTCGGTGCAGCCGCGCTCGGGATCGTCGCGCAGGTGGACCTGGGTGTGGCCGGGTTCGCCGTCCTGCAGCAGCAGGCGGGTGTGCCAGACCACCGCCTCGGGCGGGGTCTGGAGGAAGTAGTCGGTGCTCAGGTTGATCCAGGCGAGGCGGATCGCCTCCTCGGCATGGCCCTCGGCCAGCAGCCGGCGGCGCGCCGCCTCCTGCACCGCCTGGATGCGTGCGTTCTCGTCCTCGGCGTTGTCCAGGCCGGCGGCCAGCGCCTCGCGGGTGCGCCGGTAGAGCCGGTTGAGCAGGGCGCCTTTCCAGGCGTTCCACAGCTCGGGGTTGGTGCCGCGCATGTCGGCCACGGTGAGCAGGTAGAGGTAGGTAAGGCGCTCCACGCTGCCCACCTGGGCGGCGAAGTCGGCGATCACCGCCGGATCGTCGATGTCCTTGCGCTGGGCGGTGTAGGACATCAGCAGGTGTTGGCGCACCAGCCAGGCCACCAGTTCGGTGTCGTAACGCGACAGCCCGTGGTCCTGGCAGAAGCTGCGTGCGTCCGCCACCCCCAGCTCCGAGTGGTCGCCGCCGCGGCCCTTGGCGATGTCGTGGAACAGCCCCCCCAGATAGAGCAGCTCCAGCTTCGGGATCTGCTGGATCAGCTCGTGGCAGAGCGGGCATTCCTCGGCGTGTTGCGGCAGGGTGAAGCGGCGTAGGTTGCGCACCACCATCAGGATGTGTTCGTCCACCGTATAGATGTGGAACAGGTCGAACTGCATCAGCCCGGTGATCTTGCGGAAGGCGGGCAGGTAGCGGGCCAGGATGCCGTAGCGGTGCATGCGCCGCAGGGCGTGGGTGATGCCTTGGGGCTGGCGCAGGATCTCCATGAACAGGCTGCGGGCGCGGATGTCGGCGCGCAGGCGGTCGTCCACCAGGTGCCGGTGGGCGCGGATGGCGCGCACCGTGCTGGCGCGCACCCCTTCCAGCTCCGGGTGCTGCTGCAACACCAGGAACAGCTCCAGCATCGCCAGCGGGGAGCGGGCGAAGATCGCGGGGTTGCTCACCTCGAGATAGCCGCCGCGCGCCTGGAAGCGGCGGTTGATGGGCACCGGCTCGCCCAGGCGGTTGTGTTGCAGGATCGCCTCCTGGAAGTGCTGCAGCAGCATCTCGTTGAGGCGGAACAGCTCCATGGCGGTGCGGTAGTAGTCCTGCATGAAGCGTTCTATGGCAGGGTTGTCCGAGCCGTAGCCGAACAGCTCGGCCAGGGTGCGCTGGTGCTCGAACAGCAGCCGGTCCTCGCGCCGTCCCGCCACCAGGTGCAGTCCGAAACGGATGCGCCACAGCAGGCGTTCCCCGGCCTTCAGGGCCTGGTATTCCTCCTCGGTGAGAAAGCCGTGGTCCTTGAGCTGCGAGAGGCGGGTGGCGCCGAAGTGGCGCTTCGCCACCCAGCCGATCATCTGGATGTCGCGCAGGCCGCCCGGATTGTTCTTGATGTTGGGTTCCAGGTCCTGGGTGCTGAAGTCGGCCGCCTCGTGGCGTTTGCGCTGTTCGGCCAGCTTGGCGCTGAAATAGGGCTCGCTGGGCCAGATGTGCTGCGGGCCGGTGAGCGCCTGCATCTCGGAAGTGAGGCGCTCCAGCCCGGCGAGGTGGCGCGATTCCATGACGTTGGTGACCACCGTGACGTCGGCGCGCGCCTCCTCGACGCACTGGGCCAGGCTGCGCACCGAGTGGCCGATCTCCAGGCCGATGTCCCAGAGGAACATCACCAGGGGCTCGAGGTGGGAGGCCAGGGCCTCGGGCTCGCCGGCGGTGAGGATCAGCACGTCCACGTCGGAGGCGGGATGCAGCTCGCCGCGCCCGTAGCCGCCCACCGCCACCAGCGCCGCCTCGGCGTCGGCCGGCAGGTGCAGGCGCCAGGCGCGCGCCAGCAGGGCGTCCACGAACTGCGCCCGGGCATGCACCAGGTCCACCACCTCGTCGCCGGCGCGGAAGCGCTCGGCCAGATGTCCGGTGGCCGCGGCGATGGCCTGCTTCCAGGGCGGCAGGGGCGGCGGGGTATCCCCCAGGTGTGTGTCCAGTTCGCGTAGGATCGCGTCGAGTTCGGGGAAGATCAACGTTCTTCGTTGCGTAGTGTCAATACTTCGTATCCGTCGGCGGTGCACAGCACGGTATGCTCCCATTGCGCCGAGAGCTTGCGGTCCTTGGTCACCACCGTCCAGCCGTCGGGCAGCAGCTTCACGTGACGGCGCCCGGCGTTGACCATGGGCTCGATGGTGAAGGTCATGCCCTCGCGCAGCGCCATGCCGGTGCCCGGCTTGCCGTAGTGGAGCACCTGCGGGTCCTCGTGGAACTGGCGGCCGATGCCGTGGCCGCAGTATTCCTGCACCACGCTGAAGTGCTGCGACTCGACGAACTTCTGGATGGCGTGGCCGATGTCGCCCAGGGTGGTGCCCGGGCGTACCAGTTCGATGCCCTTCCACATCGCCTCGTAGGTGACGTCCACCAGGCGGCGCGCGAAGGGGCTCACTTCGCCCACCAGGAACATCTTGCTGGTGTCGCCGTGGAAGCCGTCCTTGATCACGGTGACGTCGATGTTGACGATGTCGCCCTTCTTGAGCTTCTTGTCGCCGGGGATGCCGTGGCAGACCTGGTGGTTGACCGAGGTGCAGATGGACTTGGGAAAGCCCCGATAGTTGAGCGGCGCGGGGATGGCGCCCTGCTCGTTGACGATGTAGTCGTGGCAGATGCGGTCCAGCTCGCCGGTGGTGACCCCCGGCCGGACGTGCTCCCCGATCATCTCCAGCACCTCGGCGGCCAGGCGGCCGGCCACGCGCATCTTCTCGAT